>LVWS01000014.1 GCA_002083365.1 Nitrospira sp. SG-bin1
TTCGTGTAAACATGAATTAATCAGACGTTCCCTAGATGGATCCATTCGATGATGACGACCATCCCGACCATCAGAGGCACCACGCGCTGCCGCATGGAGCCACCCCGCCGTGGCGGCCGTCGCTGCTCTCATCGAGCCTGACCGGGCTCAAGGCAGAACAGAGCCACACTCAGCAGCACGAAGGATAAACCGGTATGCAGTGCCATCAAGGTGTACGAGGGGAAGACATAGAGCGCCTGCGTATGGAAGAGATATCCCAGTAAGGCCGGTGCACCGATGAAGAGCAGCACCGCGGCAAGGCTTTGCAAAAGATATGATCGACCACCTTTCTTTATCGACGATGTGACCGCTCCCCCTAACGAGACAAAGCAAAGGGCTACAGCCGGCGACATCCATCCGGCATGAGTTTCGGAAATAGCGACCTTGGTCTCTCGCACGGAAAACTATCCTTCAAGTCGATGAGACGTAGCGAAGAGATGGGGCGGCTTACTGCGTCCCGCAATGTAGGTAATTCTCCGGGAGATCGGAACTAGGGTCCTCCCTAGGGGGAACGCGTGACTAGGAGGGGAACAGTTCCACGATCAATTCAATTTCGACGGGAGCCTGGCGCGGCAACTCGGCGGCGCCGACCGCGACTCGGGCATGACGGCCAGCCTCTCCGAACAGCGACACGAGGAGATCGGAGGCGCCATTGAGCACGTGCGGTTGATCGGTGAAGCCGGGAGCGGAAGCGATATGGCCGACCATCTTGACGATCTGTTTGACTCGATCCAGCGATCCGGCTTCGCTCCGTATGATGCTGAGCCCGTTCATGACAGCCACTCGCGCGGCTTCGACTCCCTGTTCGATCGTGAGATCCCCTCCGAGTTTGCCGATCATCACCAGTTGTCCATCGCGCGACGGCAACACCCCCGATAAAAACAAAAGGTTGCCGGCCCTGACAACGGGCACATAGTTCGCCACCGGCTTCGGTGGATTCGGCAATTCAAGGGCCAATCGTTTGAGTCGCTGCTCGTACGACATGGTTCGTCCGGTTCTATCCCGGTCTAAGCGCGTCCAAGAAACTCTCACCGAGCGGTAACCGCTCGGCGCCGAGTGCTTCGGCAATCGTCTGTCCCACATCCGAGGCCGTCGCCCGAGCCCCTAAATCGACCCCCTGGGCCAGTTTCGGGCCGGTCGCGAAGATCGGGACATATTCTCGCGTGGAGGTTCTGTTGGATAGAGAGAAATCCCTTCCATGATCACCTGTCACGATCACCATATCCCCAAGACGTAGTTTTTCGAACAGATCCGACAGACGGCGATCAAATTCCTGTAGGGCGGTGGCCGACCGGGCGGCATCTTCAGACAACAGGTCCAGGCTGGCACAGATGAGCCCACGAGGTACCTTATTCAACATACCGATGACTTCTTCACAAGCCGCCATTCCCGATGCAACCGGAAAGAATTTCGTCAACCCACGCCCGCTGAAGAGGTCGTAGACCTTGCCGACCCCCATCGCAATTTGGCCGGATCGACTGAGGACATCGAACACCGTCACGCCCGGCGGCTCGCTCACAAAGTCCCTTCGGCCCCCCTGAGGCTGAAGCAAGTCGTGACCGCCCGTGACCGGCTGTCCGACGACACGAATGAGAACGCCCGCATCCTTCACCGCTTTCCTGATCTCACGACAACGTTGTAGGAAATCCGGAGGCCCCATGAGGGACTCATGCATGGCCAGAAAACATGTATTGCCCCCGTCCGTCCATAGAATAGGCGCTCCGGTGGCCATGTGTTCCATACTATGCCGGCGGAGCATCGGCTCCATGGTCGAGATGCCTCGACCGATCGACTTCCTGCCCAAGAGCTGTTCGACGATGTTCACGATCCTGGCCGGCACCCCGGAACCACAAACGGTCGGAGCGTCTTTCCGGACCACCCCTCCGAGTTCCCAGTAGCCGACGATGGAATCTTTACCAGCCGATGCGAAGCCTAGTCGTCCGAAGGAGCCGTTCGGCTGAACCATGGCTCGTACGCCTTTGATCGAGGCGACGTGCCCCAGCCCCAGCATCTCGAAATTCGGCAAATTCAATCCATCAACCGTGTCGGCCAGATGCACAAGGGTGTTTGCATCGGCATCGCCGTCATCTCCTCCATCCGGCAATGCGCCGACTCCAAAACCATCGATGACGAGAAGAATGATTCGTTTGATCATCGGCTCACTATACTCAATCGCTGTCGATCCGGCATAGGGACGTATGGAACCGATAGCCGGATCCAGGAGGACCTAGGCTTGAGACATTCTGAAGTCGTCCGCATGATCCGTGGATTGATACTGTGGCATACATTGTTTGATCGTCCCCTCACATGTTCTTGGGACATCTTCGGGGACACAAAAATAACCGGAGCATCCACCTGTCGGCAGAGAATCCGCCGCTCATCTTTCACGGTGCTATAGTTGTGTACGGATTGTCGCCCGCCATTCGTCGATGATTTTGAGGCTGGCACTGGTACCGATTCTGTCCGCTCCGGCTTTCAGCATCGCCAGCGCCGTGTTCCAATCGCGGATCCCACCGGACGCCTTCACCTTCGCCCGTCCCGCTACGGTCTCTTTCAGCAATCGAACATCGTCGACCGTGGCCCCCGCGGCTCCGAAGCCGGTGGACGTCTTCACATAATCAGCCCCGGCTTCGACGACCAACTGACAAGCCGTCTGTTTCTCCTGCTGCGTGAGATAACAGGTTTCCAGAATCACTTTATGCTCCACCCCTCCTGTAGACTTCACGACTTCAGCGATGTCCGTCCGTACATAGTCATGATCGCGCGACTTCAGTCGGCTGATGTTCAAGACCATGTCCAACACCGTCGCGCCGCGCTGCACCGCCTCCACCGCTTCGGCCACCTTGGTCCTGATACTGTGTCCTCCTAACGGGAACCCGATCGGAATGCCGACGTGAATGCCGGTGCCGGCCACCGCCGCCGCAGCCTCATCGACATAGCAGGGTGGAACAAAAATAACCGTGAAGCCGTGGTCCTTCGCTTCTTGGCACAGCCGCAACACATCCGCCTTCGTGGCATCCGGCCTCAAGACCGTATGGTCGATCAGAGCAGGGAGGTTCCATCCAACCATGCGTTACGATACTCCTTCTTGCTGATGCGTTGGGCTCCCATCGGGAAGTATCAGTGTCTGCGAACGATTGCCGCGCCGGAAGGGGCGCTTCTGGTACTTCTCTACGGCCTTGTTATGTTCGATGAGCGTCGCGGAGAATTGATGGGTGCCGTCGTTCTTCGAAACGAAGTACAGATTCGCGGAAGGCACGGGATACAAGGCGGCACGGATCGACTCCGCTCCGGGGTTTGCAATCGGCCCAGGCGGCAGACCGGCCCACCGGTACGTATTGTAGGGACTGGGGTGGGAGAGATCTTTCTTGTGGAGATTGCCGTCGAAATTCGGCAAGCCATAAATGACGGTCGGATCACTTTGCAGCGGGATCTTTTTCTTGAGCCGATTGTGGAAAACGGATGAGATGTGAGGCCGTTCGTCCCCCGAGCCGGTTTCCTTCTCGATCACCGAGGCCAATGTCAACACTTCGTGCACCGTCAAATTGATGTCTTTGGCACGGGCCTGCCATTCTTGCGTCATGACATGGCCGAGTTGTTCCACCATGGTCTTGATGACCTCCTTCGCCGCCGTCGGTCTGGCAAAACGGTACGTGTCGGGGTAGAGATACCCTTCCGCCGTCTCCGCATCAATCCCCAACGTGGTGATGAAGGCCTTGTCCATGGCCAGACGAAGAAAGTCGATGCGATTTGTGATGCGGTGTTCATCCAGTATATCGGCGATCTGCGTGATCGTATGCCCTTCGGGAATCGTAACGGCATGCAACACCACGCGTCCGGCCAACAACTTGGCAAGAATCTCCGCCGGCGCCATGGCGGCGTTGAACTCATACTCTCCGGGATGGATCTTGCGGTCGGCCTCCTGGGCCTTCCCGAGAAGCACAAAGGCCGACCGGCTCCGGATCAGCTGCTCCCGTTCGAGCAACGTCGCCGCCTGTTGAAACGTCGCGCCTTCCGGGATCACGACGATCTTCGGGGAAGGATGATCGGCTTCGGACAGGACGGGCGCTTCAGCCCACCGAATCATCTGATAACCGACCCCGCCGGCGAGCACGACGAGGGCGATCACGACGATGAGGATCAGACGCAGCGTCATAAGATAGGTCGGCGGAAGACCATGTCTCCCACTCTTCTCGCGTCTCCCCGGCCGATCGGTCTGCGGCGGATGGCGCGGAGGCCTGGTCGTGCGCCTCAAGGTAACTTCGCAGGAGAATCGCCGCGGCAATACGATCGACGATGCCTTTGCGTTTCTTCCGACTGACATCGGCGGCGATCAACAGGTCTTCCGCCGCTTTGGTCGTCATCCGTTCGTCCCATTGGACGACCGGCACGGACAAACCCGCTTCCAGTTTCAGGGTGAACTCGCGCATGGCGCGGACGGCTGGTCCTTCCCGTCCGTCCAGCTGGAGCGGCAATCCCAGCACCACCCGCTCCACCTGATGCGATCCGACCAACGCGGCAATGTGGGCGACATCCCAATCCAGCGTTCTCCGCTCAAACGTTTCGAGCGGCTGCGCCGTCCAGCCTAATTCGTCGCTCAGCGCGACGCCGATTCGCTTGGTGCCGTAATCGAGCGCGAGAATGCGGCCAGGCATGATTCTACCGCCCGAGGGTCGTTTCAACCAGGCCAAACACTTTTTCCAACGCGGCGTCGAGTTGGGACGGATCCTTCCCCCCGGCTTGGGCCATTTCCGGTCGGCCGCCTCCGGTTCCGCCCACCTCGGCGGCCATCGACTTGATGAGCTCACCGGCTTTCAGCTTACCGATCAAGTCTTTCGTCACCACGACCAACAATGAGACTTTCCCGTCGCCGGTCGCCGCCCCGAGCGCGATCACGCCGCTCTTCATCTTATCCCGAAGCTGGTCCGCCAGCGCCCGCATGCCGTTGACGTCCAGGCCGTCGACCCGCTGTGATCGCACCGTCACACCGGAAACCGTCCGCTCGGTGGAGGCCACCGAGGCGCCGCCTGCCATTTTCAATTTCAGCTCTTCCAGCTCCCGCTCTTTGTCCTTGAGCTGCGTCATCAGCTTGCGTGTCTTGGCGACCAGTTCCGACTGTCCGGCCTTCAACAGCTCCGACAGCTCACGGACATCGGCTTCCAGTTTTTTCATGAGTCCGTACGCACCGCTGCCGGTTTGAGCTTCGATCCGGCGCACGCCCGCTGCCACGCCCCCTTCCGAGACAATGCGGAACAGTCCGATGTCGCCGGTCTGTCGGCAATGGGTACCGCCGCACAGTTCTTTGCTGAACGATTCGACGCTCACGACACGCACCTGTTCGCCGTACTTGTCGCCGAAAAACGCCAGGGCGCCGTTCGCCACGGCGTCTTGAATGCTCATCACTTCGGTGCGGACGGCTTCGTTCTTGCGGATCTCTTCATTGACCGTCGATTCGATGTCGTCGATGTCACGGGACGACAGCGGTCGGAAATGGGCAAAGTCGAACCGCAGGCGGTTGGGCGCAACCAACGAGCCATACTGCTTCACATGCGGCCCCAGCAGATCGCGCAGAGCCGCATGGACAAGATGCGTTGCCGTATGGTTGCGCGCGGCGTCCCGGCGCGTGGAGGCATTCACCGCCATATGGAGCGATTCGCCTTCCCGGATACGTCCCTTGCGGACGATTCCCTTGTGCAAAACGACCGTCGGCGCGGCTCTCGTCGTTTCCTTGATCTCCACCACCCCTTCAGGGCCGGTCAAGGTCCCCTGATCTCCGACCTGGCCGCCACCTTCGGCATAGAAGGGCGTGACATCCATCGCCAACTCGACCGTCTCCCCTTCCACCGCTTCCTTCACCAGTTGTTCGCCTCGCAGAATCGCGCGCAACACGCCGTTGCTTTCCAAATGGTCGTAGCCGACGAACGTCGTGGCCCCGATCCGTTTCGCGAGCTCCGCGACGGCCGGCCTGGCCGTTTCCTGCTCGAATCCGCCGGTCTTGCGCGCGCGAGTCCGCTGCTCCTCGATCGCCGCGTCGAAACCCCGTTCGTCGACCGTCATACCCTGTTCCCGGCAGGCTTCGCAGATCAAGTCCATCGGGAAGCCGTAGGTGTCGTAGAGTTTGAAGACGTCCGCGCCCGCCAAGACCATTTGCCCCGCCGTTTTCGCCCGTTCGATCATCTCGTTCAAGATCGGCAAGCCCTGGTCGAGCGTCGCGATAAACCGTTCCTCTTCGCCTTTCGTGGCTTCGGCGATCGTGCCGGAGGCCGCGCCCACTTCCGAATAAGCGGCGGTCATCTGATCCACCACCGTGGCGCTGAGTTCATGCAAAAAAGGTTCGACGATCCCCAGCAGCCGGCCGTGGCGGGCCGCGCGGCGAAGAATCCGCCTTAACACATACCCGCGTCCTTCATTCGACGGCAGCACGCCATCCGCCATCAAAAATGTGATGGCGCGCAGATGGTCCGCAATCACGCGCATCGAACGGTCGGAGGAGTCCTTTTCGCCGTACTCCATGCCGGCCCGACGGGCGATCGCCGCAAGCAACGGCGTGAAGAGATCGCTGTCGTAGTTGCTGTAGACGCCCTGGGCCACCGCGGCCAGCCGCTCGAGTCCCATCCCCGTGTCGATGCTCGGTTTCGGCAGCGGGTGGAGCGTTCCGGAAGCGTCACGGTTGTACTGCATGAACACGAGGTTCCAGATCTCGATCACGCGGTCGCCCTCGCCGTTCGGCTGATCGTCGCCGGGCACGGAAGGCCCCTGATCGAAGTGAATTTCGGAGCAAGGACCGCAGGGACCGGTGTCCGCCATTTGCCAGAAGTTGTCCTTTTCGTCGCACCGGACGATGCGCGACGGCAAGACTCCGATTTTTTTCCACAACTGCTCTGCTTCGTCGTCTTCCCGGAAGATCGTCACCCACAACCGGTCTTTTTGCAGTCCGACCGTCTGTGTCAAAAACTCCCATCCGAACCGGATGGCGTCCTCCTTGAAATAATCGCCGAACGAAAAGTTGCCGAGCATCTCGAAGAACGTGTGATGCCGCCTGGTATACCCTACGTTTTCAAGATCGTTGTGTTTTCCGCCGGCGCGCAGACACTTTTGCACGGACGCGGCCCGCTTGTAAGGCCGGGATTCTTCGCCCAGAAAGACCCGCTTGAATTGGTTCATTCCGGCATTGGTAAAGAGCAGGGTCGGGTCCGCTTGAGGAATCAACGCGGAGCTCGGCACCGCCTGATGGCCGTGCTGTTCAAAATATCGGATAAAGGCCCGTCGCAGGTCCGCCGCGCTATTCTTCATAGACAGATTCCTCGCTGCTGCTCCTGAACTGTTCTATCATACGATCGATGGCCTCCTCACTGAAACCCCGCTGATGGAGGAGTCGCACCATTTGGGACGAGGTCAATCGGCGGCCATGGCGTTGAACCGCCTGAATCGCCCGATGAGCCAACGTCTCTTCATCGATCTCGCGGACGGCCTCGGCTGACATCCGAGCGGCCAAGGATTCGGAAATTCCTTTGGCCTGCAACTCAGCCTTCAGCCGTGCTGCTCCCATCGGCCGAGCCGTCAGCCGTTTGGCAACCCATCGCCGGGCATAGGCATGATCGTCGAGGTACCGGAGGTCGGACAATCGATGAATCGCTTGCGTGATCCGAAGAGACGAAACTCCCTTTGATCTGAGGAACTGTTCGACTTGGGCGATCGTCCGATCTCTGGTCGCCAAGAAGCGGATCGCGAGGTGAACCGGATCCGCCTGACGTTCGGATACCGTTTGCGAGCGAAGCTCTCTGCCGCTCCCGCTACCGATGCGCCCGCTTGTCTTCGCCGCGCCCGGCGGGCTTGTCTTCTTTTTCTTTGGCTTCAGCTTTTTTCTCACTCCGAGCCGGAACGCCGGCCGCCTCGCGAAGTTTCATTTCGATCTCGCGAGCCGTCGCGACATTGTTCTTCAGGAAGTCCCGGGCCGCGTCACGCCCTTGGCCGATCCGTTCCCCTTTATAGGAATACCAGGCCCCTGATTTTTCGATGATCTTCTTGTCAACGCCCATATCGACCAATTCGCCGGTCTTGGAGATTCCCTCGGCAAACATGATGTCGAACTCCGCCTGTCGAAACGGCGGAGCCATCTTGTTTTTCACGACCTTCACACGGACGCGACTGCCCATGACGTCCTGACCTTCCTTGATCGATTCGATGCGACGGATGTCCAACCGGACGGACGAATAGAACTTGAGGGCGTTCCCGCCGGTGGTGGTTTCGGGATTCCCGAACATCACGCCGAGCTTCATGCGAATCTGATTGATGAAGATCACCGTCGTCAGTGATTTTGAAATTGCCCCCGTGAGTTTTCTGAGCGCCTGCGACATGAGCCGCGCCTGAAGGCCCATATGGGAATCCCCCATTTCGCCTTCGATTTCCGCGCGCGGCGTCAAGGCTGCGACCGAATCGATGACGATCAAGTCGATGGCCCCGCTCCGCACCAAGGTTTCGGCGATCTCCAGAGCCTGTTCTCCTGTATCCGGTTGTGACACCAACAGATCATCGGCCTGCACGCCGAGTTTCTTGGCATAGGTCAGATCCAGCGCATGTTCGGCATCGATAAACGCGGCGACCCCGCCCGCCTTTTGAATTTCGGCGATGCAGTGCAGCGTCATCGTCGTTTTTCCGGACGCCTCCGGCCCAAAGATCTCGATCACCCGTCCGCGCGGAAGCCCACCGACTCCGAGCGCAATGTCGAGGCCCAACGAACCGGTGGAGATCGCCGGGACGTCGATCTTCTCCTCGGCCCCCAATTTCATGATCGCTCCCTTCCCATACTGCTTCTCTATCTGGGACAGGGCTAAATCGAGCGCGCGCTTCTTATCCTCTTTCTCTGACATACGGATCTCCTAACAAGATGAGAAGAATGTATCCGAGGGATTATACCGAAGCGGCCACGGGAAACCTAGTCTGAATCTGACGGAACGGCGGCTCCGGCTCCGCCCTCCATGACACCGTCCGGCCGAAGTAGCGGATCTGTACTGTAGGTGCAAAGAACGATCATCGGATGGTCACTTCAGCACCGGCAGCCGTCCGGCATAACCATTGTGACGTCTCGTCGAAACATTCGAATTCTGTCATCATTCCAACATCTGCCGCACCAGTGCGGACCTTGCATGGAATACCTCCATTCGGTAGGATGACACTAAGAAGACAGTAGTCGGTCACTGCGTGATCCCGCGCTAATCGAACGCTCCAGACAAACCGGGAAAGCCGCCACATGTCCCCTCCAGTAGACCAGGCTCTCCCCGACAATCCTCGATGGAAACCGCCGTTCTGGATATTGCTCGGATTCGGCGCTCTTCTTTTCCTCAGCCTCATCGCCCTGGCCAACGTCCTGGATATCGGTGAGCGCCTCAGCCGCCTCCATCATGCTCTGGAATTTGCGTTTTACGCACTTGTCCTCTGCGCCATCTATGGCCTGCTCATCAGACCGGTGCTCGCCGTGATCAGCATGAGCACGCATCCGCTTCAGCGCCTGCTCGTCTCTGACAGCGGCGTGACCCAGAAGGAATACAAGGCCGTGGCCAGACGTTTCCTCCAGAGCGGCGGGCTGTCGGTGGAGGCCGCGAAGAGATTGGAGGAGTCGGTGTGGTCCGGTGTTGGGTTGGAACAGGAGGTGAAAGCCGCGCTCGCGGAGAAACGCACGGGCGCAGGCCAGATCGTGAAAGACCATGCGCGGCTGGCCTTCCTCAGCACGGCCGTCATCCAAAACGGCAGCCTCGATGCGCTGATGCTGGCCTATGCCAATCTCAAGCTCGTGCGCGCCCTGGTCACTCACTTTGGTTTTCGACCGTCGTTTCCCGCTTTGCTGACGATGTATGGACAAATCCTCACCGCCGCCTTGATCGCCGAACGAGTCGAGGACATGCAACTGGAAGATGTGTTTCCACCCCTGAGCGCGTCGGTCGGCGGCGGCGTCATGTCCGCCATTCCCGGCATGCATCTGATCGTCCATGCGTTGTTGCAGGGGATGGGAAGCGCATTCTTGACGTTACGTACTGGCTATCTCACCGAAGAATATATTCTCCGCGGGGCACAGGCCTTTGATCGACGTCGGGAACGCCAATCGGCCAATCGCCGCGCGGCGAAAGAATTACTGGGTGTCGTCCTGGCCACTGCGGCACAACTCCCCGCCTCCATGCGCACGCTCCTGAAAGCCGTCAATCTGTTCCGCGAACCAGTCCATCAGGGATAATGGGGGACTGAAACTACGCTGATGATACTCATTAATAGAAGCACATCGTATTGCTCCCCTCTATAGAGATGGCACGCATGGCAATTCTGAGGCCGCATCTCGTTCAATGCCCCATGAGAAAAGCCGCAATGGACCGGAAGAGACCCGCCCAAGTAAAATACGGCCGTTACGCTCTGGAGAAAGGATCTGATGGACTTCATATCTCACGGCCTCTGGGGGTCGATTACCTTTGGTCGGAGGAACCGATCAAGTTTCGGATTAGCATTCGCCGTCGGCATGGCGCCCGATCTTTTTTCATTCGGAGTTTTGTACATCGCAGCCGCACTCGGCGTATCGCCGAAGCCCGACTTCAGTCACGGTACTCCTCCGGAATCGACGATTCCTCAATACGTCCATCAACTCTACAATTACACCCATAGTTTCGTCGTATTTCTTATCGCCTTCGTCCTAGTGTGGCTCTTCCTGAGACGACCCGTCTGGGAACTCGGAGCATGGGGTCTGCATGTCTTGACCGACGTGCCTTTGCATTCGTATGCCTTTTTTCCCACCCCGGTGCTATGGCCCATCTCCAACTGGAAATTCGACGGATGGCAATGGATGACACCTGGCATTCTCATTCCCAACTTCGTGCTTCTGTCGCTGCTCTACACCTGGTACATCCGGCATCTCTACTTGGCCAGCAAAAAAGAGAAGAAGCGACGGGAAGCCGTTTTCCATCGGTCTTCCGGCATTTGAAGCCTACCTGAGCCCGCACGCGCAATGCTCACCTCCTTACACACATCGCACGGCAATCACTGACCGGTTCATTTAAGCCGCTCAAGCGGGAACTCGATGGGCTGCGAAAATATCGCGTCCGCCGCTTTAGGATCGTCTATGCCGTTAACTGGAAGAAACACATCATTCGCCTGATGGCCGTGGGTCACCGTCAATCTGTGTACGAAGTGCTGACGGAGAGGATCAGCCGAAAGACCCGAGAATAGCGATTCGTGCCTTGACTCCCTCTGGCATTGCTTTTCCAAATGGATCAGGCTATACAAGCAGCCCATGACTGATGCTCAAGTTGAAGAAATCAAGCGACACTTTGGCGTCGTCGCAGAGGCCCTCCGAAGTGACATCCGCCAAATCGCTGAGGGCCATTCGGGCATTCGACATGAGTTGCAGGAGATGCGAGACGAATTCCGAGATGAATTCAAAGAAATGCGCGCCCTCATACGACTCTCATTCTCACAACTCGATCTACGAATCCGCACACTCGAAACGGACATCTCCATGCTCAAGGCCAGGATGGACCGTCTCGAAGCCCACCGCGCCTAACTCTTATTTATCTCCAGATATGGACTTTGGTTCTGAAATGAGCATTATCCAGATGCCGACTACCCGTATTGCTTACCACTCTTTTTAGGTTTGGAAACTGCCATGATCTCACGCTGGGTAACGCTCAGTCTGGTCTGCGCCCTGCTGCCGCTGCTTCTGGCCATGCGACCAGTGGATGAGAAACTCTTGATCGCCGCCAGAGATGGGAATCTCAACCAGGTCAAGGCCTTGGTCGAGGAGGGAGCGAACGTGCAAGCGGCCAATGAGCAGGGCACGACGTCACTCCATGCCGCGGCCTGGAATGGGCATCGCGACGTGGTCGCGTTTTTACTGCGCAAAGCGGCTCCGGTGAATCATACAACCAGCGTCGGGGCCACTCCGCTCTATATTGCGGCACAGAACGGTCATCCGGCGGTGGCCGCGCTCTTGGTGAATAATGGCGCAACGGTGGATCACGCCACCAACATCGGGGTGACGCCGCTGTTCATCGCCGCACAGAACGGCCATCGGGAGATCGTGGCGCTCTTGCTCCAACACAAAGCCGACCCGAATCGGGCGGCAGAAGACGGGGTCACGCCCCTGTTCATCGCCGCGCAGAAAGGACATCACGATGTGATCCAGCGGCTGCTTCAACAGGGAGCCGATGGGAATCTCGCCTTGGCAGACGGTTCGACGCCACTATTCGTCGCGGCCCAAAATGGTCATGTCGAAACCGTGTCGCTCCTCGTGGATAAGGGCGCGGCGGTGAACCAGGCCATGACGGACGGCGCGACGCCACTTCTTGTTGCGGCACAGAACGGACATCTCGCCATCGTGAGACTCTTGTTCGAACAGGGAGCGCTCGTAAATCAAGCCGTCCATAATGGTGTGACTCCGCTCCACGTGGCGGCGCAGAATGGTCACCGGGAAATCGTTACCTTCCTGCTGAACCAGAAGGCTGCCATCAATCAACGAGCACGGAACCATGCGACGCCGCTCTTTCTCGCCGTGCAGAATAATCACCGGGACGTCACGGCGCTCCTCTTGGAAAAAGGCGCCTTGGTGAACCAATCAACGCCTGATGGGGCTACCCCCCTCCACATCGCAACGGCAGCAGGCTATCGGGAGATGGCGACACTCCTTTTGAAAAAAGGAGCATCGATCAACGCGCAGACTACTGACGGAAAGACCCCCTTGCATCTGGCTGCCTATCATGGCAATCGGGAGATCGTGACGCTCCTACTCAAGCACGGAGGGAACAAACGCGCGAAAACGCAATCCGGCGAGCGCCCGATCGACCTCGCTCGGCAACAAGGCCACACTGCACTGCTTCCTCTTCTGAAACCGTAAGAGTCGGGTTTCCGTTCTTTTTTGCGAGTTGACACAACGGGAAAGGAGCCTGTGGAATGACGGCGGTCGAGCCGCGCTGGAAGCTAGCCCTCTGTACGCTCGCAGTTGGCCTCTTAGCTGGCTGTGCCACTACGCCGGAGGAGAAGTTAAGAATGGCCGCCGCAGAGGGGAATCGCCTCCGGGTCGAAACATTCCTCGAACAGGGAGTCCATGCTCAGGCGGCCGATGAACGCGGCGTAACGCCGCTCTTCATGGCGGCAAAACATGGACATCGCGACGTAGCGATTCTTCTGCTGCAACGAGGAGCATCGGTGAATCCCGCTAGGCAGGACGGTGTGACTCCGCTCTTCATCGCCGTCCAAGAGGGACGACGGGATGTGGCGGCTCTGCTTTTGGAAAAAGGAGCGGATGTGAACTCACCGGCGAAGATCGGCGGAGTCACGTTGTTGCACATCGGAGCCTACCGAGGCGATCAGGAGATCATCACACTCCTGCTTCAACATGGAGCGGACAAGAATGCTCGATTGTCATCCGGCGAGCGCCCGGTGGATTTGGCTCAACAACAAGGCCACACAGCGCTGATCCCTCTCCTCGAGCCGTGACATCCGTCTACATCTTAACGGCAAACCACCGACGCTCTTAAGCACGATGTCTTCTCGACAAAGCTTCTGTCGGACACCGTTCGCTGTTCATCAGCACGTTCGATTCCACCGCCAGCATGCCTCGACATGAATGCCGCGCGAACCGCTTATCGAATTTTGTAAAGGTGACTATCTTTCCTTTCCAATTCGGAACTTCATGAAGGAGAAGCCACCGTGATTGACCCATTAAGAATAGAGGGCACACCGGAATCATAAACGCTCGATCCGAAACAGACATGACGCCGGTTTCATGCGTATCCAGTCAGATACTGGGATGTATCTGAAGAGATAACACTGGTGCATATAGAGAGCGCCTCTCGATCTTCAGCCGCACACAGTTGCATCACCAAAGCACGAGACGGGGAAATCCCAATCCCCAATAACACATGGCATCGATCGTGCTCCATTGACATGCATCGGTTACGAATGCATTTCCGGATGAGAGCGTTAAGAATCATACCGCTATCAGAGAAGAGCGAAGGATCCAGAGGCCACCCTACTTAACTTAATAAGGAGGATCACATGGGACTCTTAGGCGAAGTCTTCGACAAAAAAACTGACCCGGAAAAACGACGGGAAGCGGAGGCGAAGGAGATCAAGAAAGAGGCACGCGAAGACCGCAAAGAGGCTCGGCAAGACGCGCGCGAAGAAAAGAAAGAAGCGCGACAAGACGCACGGGATGACAAAAAGGAAGCGCGACAGGACAAGCGCGATGACATGAAAGAGATCCGTCAGTCCAATCTAAACGGCGAAGAGAAACGCGAAGCAAAAGCAGACGTACGGGACGATAAACAGGAAGCGATCCGTGACGCCAAGGATGACAAGCGAGACAGCCTTGACCGCATTCAAGATACGAAAAAGGACATGATTGAGGACATTCGACTTCAGGAAAAGCACGCTCTTGCCACCGCCAGTGCGCCGGGACCGCGTAGGCTTGACATCAAGCTCGCTCAGGAATTGCTCAACCTGACATGGAACGTGGAGGTCGGGGGCACAATTGATGGCTTCTCCCTTCGTGGGGAAACAATAGGTGAAGCACGGGCAATCAGCGGCAAAAATTGGAAGAGCGACACCGAGTGTTTCGTGGCCCGCAGCAATGGCAATGATGTGATCGTGGCCTTTCGTGGGTCCGAATCTCCTTTCACTCCATCAGGTGGTTTCAGGGATTGGGCACTCACCAACTTTCGATCGGAGCGTATTGCCTACCCGCCGGCACCCAAATCCTGGCCGGATCAACGGTGGGTGCATGCGGGGTTTTGGCAAGCGTATCAGATCATTCGTAACGTCTTGATGGCGGAAGTCACTCGCCAGGCGACGCAGATGACACCAGCAAGACGCATTTTTGTCACAGGCTACTCGCTGGGAGGCGCACTGGCAGTACTGGCCGCCTTGGATATCGCCGAAGGCATGGCCGCTATCGACAGGGCCAACGGCAACGGAACGATCCCGGTAGAACTCTTTACCTTTGCGGCGCCGCGAGTGGGAGATGCCAATCTGAACAATCTTCTCGCCGAACGGGTCAATAAATCGACGCTCATCGCATTCGGCGGCGATCCAGTCGTCCACCTGCCGCCGCTGGGTCCTAATTTCCCGATAACCTTCGAACACCCCATTGGCTTGGACTTGGCCGGGATCCATATCGGACTAGGAACACCTATCATACCCCAGGCCGGCCAGCAGTATCGGACTGCCGACACGCTGTTCTACATCGATAAGGATGGGATCGTGAGCAACAGCTATCCCATGGCGCAAGTTGCGCTTAACTTCCGCGATCATTTCCCGCCTGATCGTTACCAAGAAGCCTTGCTCAAGGTAGAGAACGCTCAAAGCCTGAATTTTGGACCGACATCCACTCAAACCACTACCGCCAAAACGACGTGAGGGTGGTAAACGACAGAAAGGGATCATCATCATGGCACATCGTGACAATCTCAACCCCCATCATGCCGTCTATGGCAGTTTGGCGTTTTTGATGCTTGTGCTCGGCGCGCCGCAATCGCATGCCGAACGCTATGTCAACGACGTAAGGCTCACCGGCACGGCAGTCCCGTCCGAGCATATGTCCGGCTTCAAAGGAACGGCCTTTGAGTTAGGCATTCCCGACAGTGCAGCTCCGGATGAGTATGCGATCTTCGGCATCGCGTCGGAAGAACGGAAGGATCATCCCTG
The DNA here is from genome assembly GCA_002083365.1 of Nitrospira sp. SG-bin1. Classification (NCBI taxonomy): domain Bacteria; kingdom Pseudomonadati; phylum Nitrospirota; class Nitrospiria; order Nitrospirales; family Nitrospiraceae; genus Nitrospira; species Nitrospira sp. SG-bin1. The sequence continues at coordinate 15,721 of LVWS01000014.1, forward strand.
CTACGTCACAGTCAAAACGGAGAACGTCAACGATCCCAACCTCAAACTGGACTTGAAGAAAGAACTTTGCGACGGAAAGGAACGCAGCAAAGAGATCGTCGCGGCCTACACGGACTCATCCTATGGGAAACGTTCATTCGTCACCGGTGTACGAGTCTGCATGAACAACGACAATACCAGAGTCAAGGGCATTCAGATCCGTGGCGGGGCCATTAACGAGGAGGGGCGGCTCAGTAATTTGGAGCCGAACAATGAAGGCCAAAGTGTCGCCGGAATCCGGCGAGTTGCGCCTGAAGAACCTCGGGATGAGCGACCGAACTGCAACAACAACTGGAGACGTTGGGCGCTCTGTCCGGGCGACAACCACATCGCTACGGCAGTGGAGCTCCACTTCGAAGCCGGCAAGGAACCTCGCTCACTCACGGGAATCGCTCTGAAGTGTCGGCAAGTTTCCGCAGCCGGTTCCGGAACGGGTGCTGTACGGCCATAAGCAAGGAGGCTTTCCTTGAGGCTCGAAAGAAACCTCGTTCCACCACATCGCCCTACATTCACATGTTTCTTACTTCGCTGTTAGATCGTCACTTTTCACTGTAGGGCGATGGAACGAAGGGTCGGATTGATACGAACTTGATGGAGACGGCGAGACATTGGATAAATCATCTAACCTCCTATAGTTTCGTATAGACGGCTCCTCCTGGGAGCAATTCGCTCTTCATCAGCACGATCGACTCCACCGCCAGCAAGCCTAATGAAATGGGCCGGTCCATGACATCGCTCTTGGCCAAGGCTTGGCCGACATGGCGCTCTCCTGCCTTGACCCGTGCAAGCGTCAGGTGTGGACTCCATGGCCTGTCTTCTGGTGCGAAGCCGAATGGTTGGCAACAATCCTCCACGGCACGATGCAGTGCCACCAATCGCTTTGCATCATCACCATGTTCCCACTGCTCCGATGGACCGACCCACAGCACACGTGGTTGCTGAAGGCGAGGGAAGACACCGAGCCGCTCGACCGGCATCATGACCCGTTCAAAGCCGATCATTGCTCGTTCAAGTGCCTCACGAATGGGCCCAATGAGTTCCTCATCAGTGTCACCGAGAAACTTCATCGTCAAGTGAATGGACGACGGTTCTACCCACGTGATCCGGATGTCCTTTGAGGATCCGCCGTCGAGTCGTTGTCTCAAGTCTTGTTGAACCAGCCTGATCTGGTTGCGGAAGTCGTCGCCCAGTTCTACGGCAAGGAATGTCCGTATCATGCCTCCCCTCTTGCAATGAGCCATCGACGAAGCAGATCGAGAGCTGCTTGCGCCGCACGCTGACGAATGACGGATCGATCGCCGTGAAATCGAAACTCCTTTGTCATAACGGCACCACTACCTCCATCAAGCCCGATGTATACCAATCCGACGGGTTTAGTCTCGGTCGCCCCGCCCGGTCCAGCGATGCCCGTCACACTCAATGCCACCGACACGCCCGCACGGTCCCGCATCCCTTTGGCCATGGCTTCGGCCACTTCTCGACTGACCGCTCCATGTTGCTCGATCAAAGATGCCGGCACACCGAGCATATCCGTTTTGGATTGATTGCTGTAGCAGAGCACTCCTCGCTCAACATAGGATGAAGATCCAGGGACTTGTGTAAGCCGATAGCCGATGAGTCCGCCCGTGCACGATTCCGCCACCGCGACAGTCTGGTGCTGCTGTTGCAGCAATCGACCGACCACCTGTTCCAACGTGTCCTGTCCTTCGGCATAGATCCATTCGCGCAATCTCGTGCGAACCCCTTCCGCCAATGACAGAAGGACGGCTTCCTTGATCGATCGATGAGCCTTCGTCGTAAGCGACACCAGCACGCCAGTCGGTGAGGCCAGAAGCCCCAAGGCGACCGGCGTCCGTTTCGGGATCAATCCTTTTAGCTTGGCATCCACGTCGGACTCCGGGAGCCCCCACGTCTGGAAGACCAAGCGGGTAATGGGATGGGGCCGTCCCTGCTTCAATCGGCCGAGTTGATCAGCCAAGAACGGAATCACCGATTTCATCATCATGGCTTGCATCTCGCTCGGCACGCCAGGCAGGGCAACCACGATCGCGTTCCGCCAGGTCAGCGTGAATCCCGGCGCCGACCCGACCGGATTGTGCAGGACCATTGCCCCTGACGGAATCAAGGCTTGCCGCAATTGTCCCTGATTCGGGGTTCGTCCCCATTGAGCCAATCTGGCCCTCATACTCTCGAAGGCTTCCTTGCGGCGAGCCAGTCGGAAGCCAGTGACCGACGAGACGGCTTCTCTGGTGCAGTCGTCAACCGTAGGACCTAAGCCCCCGGTCATGATGATGATCCCCACCCGGCGGCAAGCCGTTTTCAGCGCCTCCGCAATATCCGACTGGTCGTCGCCAACGATGGTCTTGAATCTGACTTCGGCGCCGATCGCGGCCAAGGCATCCGCGATAAACAGCGAATTGCTATCGGACCGCCCTCCCACGAGCAGTTCGGAACCAATCGCGATGGTTTCCGCCGTGCACACGTGTGCTCCTGCTGTTCTTGCCATGAGCTACTCTATTTCTGCGAAGTTAAGCGAAAAGCGTACTTCTCCGCCACTCGCGGGAAACACGGTGATGGTCGTTTGCGCGTTCGGATCGAAGTCGCTATACCTGAAGGTGGCGACGACCTTGCCCATAAATTTTGGCGACCTCGGCCATGTCGAACTCCGACTAGCTTGGCCATCAACCCGCACCGTGGCAGGCTTGATGACCTTTCCCCCCTGGTCGAGCACGATATAACTGTTTACAGCGAATGAAGGGCTGTCCCCAAAGATCACCGTGCTCACAAGCATCGTGGGCGCCTCAATCACCTGTGCAATATCGGCCGCGCTGGGTTCAAGCCCTCGTAAGGCCATGTGGGTGGCCATGACCGATAATCCTCCCAGTTTCGTGATAAGAAACCCACTAGGATGCAACTCATCGCCATCTCCGAATCGAGTATAAAACGTCTCGGGAACTTGGTGCTGTGTCGCCGCTTCTTTCCCTCGATCGAGTGCCAGCCGGACTTCTGCCGGGGTGGGCTGCACCTCGATCGCGGCCGACGGACACACGAACCCCCAGGTTCCGATCACCACGATCCACACAGACCATGCAGGTAAACTCACAGGATTGCGAGTAACAGAACCCCTGGAGTCTGTCAATGATGGCCCTTCTACCTTGGTCTCCCGTTGACAAGGCTCAAGGGGAAATGCTAAACGAAGAAAAAAAGAGGAAGTGCTTCGTTTTAATCTACTAAAGGAGATTTGAATGTCGACCCCGGAAACTCCTGCTGCCACACCGACGCCTCGACGCCAGTACGTTAACTTTGTGTTTTATAAGGTGGATCCGGCCTGGCGGCGTCTACCGGAGGACGTGCGCACTCAGGGCAAACAAGAGTTCCTTCGGGCGGTGGAGGATTTCAACGGTCAAGTGCTGGTCGTCCCCTATTCCACCATCGGTATCCGGGGGGATTGCGACTTCATGCTGTGGCGTATCAGCTATGATCTGGACCTGTTTCAGGACATGGGCACCAAGATCCTCGCCTCAGGCCTTGGACAGTATCTCTCCACCCCCTATTCGTACTTGGCGCTGACCAAACGATCCGTCTATGTCGATCACCACTCGCACGCGGGACAGGAAGGCAAGCGTTTGACGGTGGTGCCAGGCAAGAGCAAGTACATCTTTGTGTATCCGTTTCTCAAGACGCGCGAGTGGTTCTTGCTGACGAAAGCGGCGCGTCAGGGCATGATGGACGAACACATCGAAGTCGGGCACCGGTTTCCATCCGTGAAGTTGAACACGACCTATTCGTTCGGTTTGGACGATCAGGAATGGGTCGTCGCGTTTGAAAGTGACAAGCCGGAGGACTTTCTGGACTTGGTCATGGCGCTGCGGGAGACGGAGGGATCGCGGTACACCCTGCGGGACACGCCGATCTTCACCTGCATCCGCCGCAGCTTGAAAGAAACCCTCGATACCCTCGGCGGCTAGATATCCGGATCAGCGTTCGAATGAGGGTCTTCGGTCGTCACGACCGAAGACCCTTTGTTTTTATCGGCAATGACCTCATCGGGTGATACCCGCGCCGCATTGCTTTCGATAGTCCTTCCGGGACTCGGCCAGCTCTCACAGGGGCGGATTGTTCACGCCCTTGCCGCTTGCCTTATCACCATATCTCTGTTCGCCCTCAACATGTGGCTCGGACGCATCACGGATCGAGCCGTTGAAGTATTGTCTTTCATGGTATCGACTCTCCCCTGCTGGGCTTTGCAGTGTTACGACGCGTACCTGGGAGAGAGTCCTGGTATTTCTCGTCGGCAGCGAACCTGGGAACTGGTCCGGCAGCGTGGCCACGATATCCGGTTCCTCGGTGTGCTGCTCTTCATCAGTGCGCTGAACGACGCATGGATCATCCTCAAAAACCTGGACTATGCCCTTCCTTTTTTCTGCACGAAGCCTGGCGGCATCCTGGGATTCATGGCGAAAGCTATTTCACCGGCCCTCCATTTGACGGTGGGGTACGGTTTTGTACGACTCCGTCGATGGGCATTGTTCCTCTACCTGGTGTACGCCGCGTACGGCTTTACGAACGGCATCGTGAATTTGACATGTTTTGGTCCCGGCCGTATCAGAAACACCCTGCTGGTAGCCATCGTTCTTTCCACAATGTACGTCCTTACGCGAAGACGGGTCCTCCAATAAGCCCATGGAAGCGGGGGAGGCTGCCGATCCAAGCACCGCGCGTTTCCCCCGCTTTGACAGTCTGACGAGGCCTGTGTTACCTCTACAATGTCATTTTGGAGTATCCATGGCTGATACCACCGCGCTTTATGCCCTGCGGTTTCCCGATGGATCGGTGAGTCTGTATATCGATGAGCTCTATGCCCAAGATCGAGGGATCGATCCTTCCCGACTTGTGCGGGTTGAGATCCCACGAGAAATGTTCGTCAGCGGCAGCGTACAGGATATCCGTGAGTATGTCGCGCGTCAGCTCGAACAACATCAACCACATGCCGGCAACGCATAGACGCATCGCGGAAAACACGGCACGATACTGACCAATGACTCCGTCCTTCAAAAGAACCCGGATGATCGATATCTGACCAGGCCCCATGGCACACACACCGGCCACATCGTCGCTGACGCCTGAGATGATCGAGAAGGTGATCGCCGGCCTGCCGATCCAAGGCCGCATCATCCTTCGACTCCTGCTGATTCAGTACGTGGACGTCACGCATGAGGAAATTCTCTATATGGTGGCGGACAGACCGGACCCTCGATGCGTGTCCGGCAAGAAACCTGTCACGACAATGACCCAGGAATCGATCACCGCGATGATCGATCGCCGGAATGAATACCGGCGGCGCGCGCGACTTCGCCGGGAACGAACATGGCTCCAGTGTGTCGCACTGAAAAAGCTGGCCGATACGGCGCACGCACTGGCCGCTCGAGCCGCCGTGCTGCTGACTGCTCGTGGAGTGTCCTCAGACACCATCAAACGGCTCACAGAACACGCCCGTTCCGCCGTTCCATCGACGACGTTGCGCCTCCTGGAGGAGAGCTGGGACAAAAATGAGATCTCCCCGGAAGAATACCAAAAGCATCGATTGGCCGTGGAGATGCAGACGCAACTTCGCTTTGCCGAACGGTTCAAGAAGCGCCTGGATTTGGCGCAGCGCGAGCAACACACGTCGAATCGTACGACCTTGGCCGATCATGAGATCGGCCATATCTGGGGGATTCCGGCCGGTACTTTGGCGGCCCGCAAGGTAAAATTCTTGGCACAGTATCTCACCGCTCTCCAAACCACATGCTCCGGGGCTTCGGCAAAACCAGGCGATCCTCTCTCACTTGACCTTTGGAACGAAACCATGGAGGTACTCGCTCGGACCCCCATCGAACGGTCGATCGCCACCTACGATGGTCTCGAACGGACGGAGTCGGCGTTGCTCGAAAAACTGGCGGCCTACGCCCTGATTCGAATACCGGAGGCGACGGAAACGAAATTTTGGAACGCGCTCGTCTATGGAGCCAGTTCCAACGCCATGCACAGTGAGGTGACACGGACATTGTTCGGCCTCCAACGGCTGGTCTCCATACAAAATGATGTGGACGCCGGCGACGAGGCGTTGGATGACGATCTCCTCAAACGGACGGCTCCCGTTTCAAAAGAGCCGGAGCCGCTCGCGGCCCAGAACGAGGCCGGCTCCCCCGAACTGACGGAGCTACAACAGCACATTCTCCATAACTTCATTGGAGAAGATATCAGTGGTGGCCGGGCCTCCGATAAATGGTAATCTTTCGTGGTTGCCAATCTCCGGTAGTTCGGTATAATTGCGCGGTGACGATGACCATGCGGCCTGCCACTCCACGAACATTTTTCTTCGGCGCGACGGTGTTCTTCCTGTTTCTCTTCCCCGCCAGTCAACTCCCATCTCAGCCGCTTGTTGGCTCCGCCGCGCCGGCTGCGGCGGGCGCCCTGATCGAGATCGCAGAGCTTCTGGCCCATCCTGAACTGTACGACCATCAAGATGTCGTCGTCACGGGAAAGGTCATGAACGTCCAATTGGCCACCAATCGTCAGGGACAGCCTGCCTATGGCTTCTTGCTGCAGGACCATGCCGGCACACTCAAAGTTGTGAGCCTTGGACAGCTGGCCGTTCACGAGGGCGATCAAGTAATCGTCGAGGGTGTCTTCAGTCGTCTCAGACAAGTCGGCCGTACGATCGTCTACAATGAGATCAAGGCCCTCTCCGTCACACCACTGACTCGCCTGAACCCGGATCTTGTCGGCTGATCACTCTCCTGCCTCACCATCTTCTTTACTCGCAGTTCGCGGAAGCGATTGCGTTTACACGTTCACGAATAACAATGGTTCCATGATGCTCCGGAATTCTCACGCGCTCACGTTGGGACTCGCCGGACTCCTATCGCTGGCAAGCTGCATGGCCCCGGCACACGTTGGGCAATACCCCAATCAGCAACACATGCTGGGCAAATCGAAATCGCAGATCCTTGCCTGTGCCGGGCCACCCGAAAAAGAAAGTTTGGAGGGCAAGAAAACATGGCTCCGATACTACCGTGAAGCACCGATCCTTGAAGAGTCTCGCCCGGTAAGCAAAGGCAGTTTTGCGACCATTCGCCACGGCTGCTGGGCCACCGTCGGCCTGATCGATGATCGAGTCGTCGATGTTCATTACCGCTTTGTCCCACCGACATTCGACGCCTCAAACGATTGCGAAGAGATCTTCGAAGCCTGTCTACCGTAACGAGCGGACATGAACGTGGGTGTTTAGCCGATTTGCTCCTACCCATTGGCGATGGTCCGATGCGATGAACCTTACCCACAGTCGGGCATTATTTATTCTGAGCCTTTCTTTTTCCAGTTTCATTATTTGGCCATGTGAAGCATTCGCTCTGGAGAAGTATGGCCGACCTCTCCCACAGCTGAAGGCAACCGAAAATGAGCGAAGGGCAGAGGAAAGCCTTTTCGCCGGTTATTTCCTCACCGGTGTCTTTGCATCCAACCCCACCTTTGCAGCGAGGCCGGATAATACCGGCCTCGTAGGTCTGCGCCACATGCTTCATTTGGAAACGGATCTCTATAGGCAATACCTGACGTTTTACACGGACCAGAACTTTTTCTCCGACCGCACCAACGGCTGGATCGAATTGAGTGAGTGGGACGGGACGTACGCTCTAACCGGTGTGCTCGGTCACTTCAACTGGCGCCTTCAATACGAACGTGACGCGCCGCTCGACCGTCGAGGTATTACGCAAGAGTATGCGGATGTTTTGGCGACGGCAAAATTTCAGGCAGTCCAGGATTTTCCTGGATGGCAGCGCCGTTTCCTCAACCAAAACTTGACGGCTTACGCCGGAGCCGGCTGGCTGTTCCATAACCACAATTACTTTGCACGGCCAGACAATACCGGCCGAGCCCTCTTTCGGTACGTCGCTCACGTCGATTTGGATCTCTACAAGAATAAATTGGTGCTGTACGGCGATATCAATCTGTTTACGGATCGCGACGCCGGCAATCAAGTTGCACCGACGGAATTGGATTGGATCATCGGGCTGGCCGCACGGTGGCGAAATATGGAACTGGCCGTCTATCACGAACAAGACCAGCCGTTGGATCGACCGGGACTGGTCCAGAAATACTTGGCAGTCCAACTCCGCTTCTCGTTCGATATTTCCAAGAGGGACCTCGGCATCGGAGTGATCAAACCGACGGCGGTTTCTCAGTGAGGGAGGTCGAGAATCTTCGTCAGGATCCTGTCTGAAAGACGATCCGGAAGAATCTTTACCATCAATGCACGCAGCTTGGCATCCTTGCCGACCAGATAGCGTGTTTTGGGGTAGGGTGACGTCAGCGCATCTGCGACCACTTTGGCCACCGCATCAGCCGAGATCGCCCGCTTCGAGGCTTCTCCGACCACCTTCCTCACGGCGTCCACGATAGGCTGATAGAGCGTGCGTAGGTCCGTCTCTATGGCTGCCTCTCGTCCGACAGCCTCGTCAGCGGACTTGGTCCAGATCGGCGTCGCAATGGCACCGGGCTCGATAATGGAGACCTGAATGCCCCATTGTTGGACTTCGAGACGCAACGCGTCCGTAATGGCTTCCAGTGCGAATTTGGATGCCGAATAGGGGCCCATCAGCGGCATCGTCGAAAGTCCTGCGATGGAACCCATATTCACGATACGACCACGCGCCTGCCGGATCAGTGGCAGAAACGCTTGGGTGACGGCCACTTGGCCGATGACATTCACTTCGAGTTGTCTTCGAAAATCGGTGATGGGAATCGCTTCGAGCGGCGCCGGCACCGCAATACCGGCATTATTCACTAATCCATACAGCCCATTCGTTCCGATTCGTTCTGAAACGATCGCGTGAGACCGTTGAATCGTCGCGCTGTCCGTGACATCGAGCATGATAGGTCTCAGCCGATCCGAGCTGATCCGTTGCAGCACCACGCCGTCATCCAGCTTCCGCACTCCGGCAAAAACCGTGAAGCCCAACCGATCGAGATGCAGCGCACAGGCCGCTCCAATGCCCGTGGACGCCCCCGTGATGACTACCGCACGATTGTCCCCGATCGACATCTCGCTCCTCCGGAATCCTTGAGGGACCATACCAGGTTTTGAGGAATCTCATCCAGGCATGGCGTCGCCCTTGCACCCGCACTCGGTGGACACGAGCCTCCGTCTTCGGCTATCATTTGGATCCTTCTCAGTGATGTTGTGGCGGTGTAGCTCAGTTGGCAGAGCAGCGGACTCATAAGCCGCGTCTCGCTTCT
>LVWS01000015.1 GCA_002083365.1 Nitrospira sp. SG-bin1
GAGCGCCCGCATCAAGCGTTGGGCTATCGAAGCCCCGTCCAATATCGGGCGCAACAAGTAACTCAGGTGGCTTGATTTCAGGGGAGCACTACAAGGCGTTACCAAATGCATTGTCAAATTCAGATTTCTTACAGATTTCATAATACAAGCCGTTTGTGAATCTCCAGAATAGGAGGGTTGGAAGAGGGCAGAAGAGGCTGTCTCTGCCTTGATACTGTCTTAAGTAATGGAAAAGCTCTCAAGGAATGATAGGTGTACAGGAACCCATCATTCATTTCCTGTTCGTTCTGTAATAAGGTTCTTAAATCGTGAACATTGTGCGAGAAGTGGCGCAAGAAGCGATCGAGTTCATCTGGTGATAAGCCAGGGACTTGGATGTTTGGTGGATAAAGGATGGCAAGTTTGTGAGAGAAGGTCCCAAAAAGTGCTGTTCCAAACATGAAAAGTTCATCAAGGGAGAGTTCTGTGGTGTCATTTATGATTTTCTTGAGAGGGGGATGTCCGTAGATCAAGTAATAACGGGTGATATTCGGTGCTGTTGGTTTGGACTCCTGCCACGGAAATTGTCGATGGGCCATCCGATGAAGTTCCTGCATGAAAAGATCGGTTGTTGTGTATCGGACAGCAATTACCTCCTCAGGTTTCTTGAGATGGTTTATCGCTTTTCCGAAGGTAGCCAACTCCTTCAGCGACTTTTCGGCTCGACCAAGATCGGACGCGTGAAGGATAACTTCCCGGCATAATGTTTCAAGATGAAACTCCGAGATCAGCCTGGCTCTTTCAGTATGAGACTGACGAGAAATGTATTCAGGATGAACCTCATAATCAGACGGAATGTCATGATCAAACTGGAGGTTGCATAGGTGGCTCTGATGACTGCGAGAAAATCTGTGAGGCCAAGTTTTCGAATGACGTTGTGGAGAGGCTTATAAGCTTCAAATATTTTGGCGTCTTGCTTCTTTACCATGGAGCGATCAGAAGTAGGGTTAGGCTAGGAACTGATCTGTATGCTTGTTTCACATTTTGTTAGATATGATCAATTATTTCCTTCTGCAGATGGCTTGATCTATTCGCCAGCTATCCGAGGTGTTCGATTCGGTGGTTCTGAAAATGAATTCGTTCAGCATCGGTCGGCGACATCAGCGAGGCTACAGTAAGGCCTGGAGCTTGCTCAAAGTTTCCATGATCACGCTGACCGACCAATTCAAGAAACCTAGATCGGAAGAGAGCTCGACTGCACGGCGCTGGGCCAAGAGGAAGGCCTGTTCGCTCCGACTGCCAGGTACGATGAACGCCGACACGAATACGCGCGTGTCGAAGACCACTTTCATCAGCGGCCCTCGAAGACGATGCGTTCCACATCCTCCTCGGTCATCGTCTCTATCTCTCGGGTCGTCGGGCCATTTGCGCTGGAGCGCAAGGAATTCCTGCTCCTCGCGTTCGTCCTTGTAGATGTTTACCATTCGACGAAAGAGGTCGCTCTTTGTCGTGCCTTCTTGTTTCGCGATCCGTTCATATTCTAGGGGCAGCGCGGAACTCACGGATATCTTAGGAACATGGTATTCCTGGCCATCGTCCACGCCACGTCTATTCGAGCTAAACATTACGACACATCCTTGTTGATCGCCACTATCTCCACCTGTTCCTTGCCAGCACCAGACTTCTGCCGAGAACACAGTAATGAAAGTTGCCGGGCGCGTCATCCACGGCAACCAAACTGAGCGATCGAGGCCTATTGCCTTCGCCATCGAGGGTCAAAAAATCTACCAGATGGTCTTTTCGCACTCTCATTCGTGAATCGAATTGGATTCATAGTTCGGTATCAGAATGGATTCGCCTCTCTGAACGGCATGTTCCACTGTGTCTTGGAAAGCATTGTTTATCAATGTCTTGAAGCATGCATGTGATGGTATGCCATCTGCATTCGCTCGTGGTAATTGTCCTCGCTGAGCTGATCTTAAAACAGGCTTACCAAATGTCGTCCGACGAGAGATCAGAAACGAAACTCCCGGTCCAGAACCTTATCCTGCTGGCCAGCGCAGTACTCGGAACGATCTGGTTCTACGAGGATCCACTGAAGAGTTCGCGCCCGGTGGAGGAACACTCGAGCCAAAGACCTGAGGTGACTGGAGATCGGAGAGTCCAGGCCCGATTGTGGCAAGATCCCTTCGATGCCGTGGCGAGACATCGGGATGTTGAGAACCGAAGCGGTGAATCGAAGCATTCTCACTCGCTACAGAACTTCGTCAAGGAAATAGCCCGTGCCGACACCGCGCCCATCTCGGTGCTGGCCCTGATGACTGACGGTGCGCCCTATTCCGATCCAGCCGAATCCCGACTCCGTCAACGCTATGCCGTCCTCGCCGGTCTGGAGCGGTCTGGCTTCAAACCGATTGACGGAGAGCACATCCGTTTCTTCGAATGGTTCGACCACAATTCATCAGAGGACACATCAACGTCAGGTCGGTATCGTGCCTGTCCTGGTATGTCTGGCCCCGATCCTACGTGGCTCGATTGGCAGGCGGCTCGTGTGCCAGTGGAGTGGTATGAGTCTTCGGGCCCTGACGCATCACAGGTACTGGTGCTTTGGATCAAGGACCAGGATCTTGGCGACTGTCCGCTCGCAAGTTTGGAGATGATGCGTGGCATCCTGTCCCATGCATTCGAAGTACACAAGAGGATGATCACCTTCCAGGTCATCGGTCCGCGATCCTCAGGAACGTTGGCTGCCATGGTCAGTGAAGCTATCCATTACAAAGCGAACAGGGAAAAGGAAGTACAGCCTTCGCGCGCTACAGCTACGCCGTTGGAAGTGTATTCGCCTTGGTCAACTGCTCCCGAAAAGTTGATCTATAGTGAAAAGAACAGCGTCGCCGGAAAGGCCGACATGGCAGGCATCCTGGGCGATGCAGGACTGTCGTTCGAGCGTGCAATCCCAACGGATGACGGACTCATGCGGGAATTGGTTGAGGAGCTGAAGCGAAGAGGGGTTGAGCTCGGTAAGCCATGTCCGAAAAGCTCACGATGCGATCTTGTGGCGCTGATTTCCGAGTGGGATACGCTGTATGGTCGAGCCCTGCCTGCAGAGTTCAAGGACGCGGTACGTGCGACGCGTGGATCGGCAGCTGAGGAGGAGCTGGATCTGCAGATCCGGCAATTCAGTTACCTTCGGGGATTGGATGGTGAATTGCCAAGGGAGAAAGGAAAGGAAGAGCAGGGTGGTTCATCGCAGGGGGACGACAAGGCTCCGCTGTCGCTCAATGAACGCCGTAAACTCGCGGAGCAATTGGAGCGGCCGGAAGGGCGGAGCCAGTTGGATTATGTGCGGCGCCTGGTACAGGTGCTGAAGGAAGCCGAAGCCGAGGCCCAAGCTCCCTGCGGGATTTGGAAAGGGATGTGCCCCGGGTTCAAGGCCATCGGGGTACTTGGGAGTGACGTCTATGACAAGCTGCTCATTTTGCAGGCCCTCAAGCGAAATTTTCCGCACGTGATTTTCTTCACTACGGATCTGGATGCGAGACTCTTTCACCCGCGAGAGGTGCAGTGGACTCGTAACCTGGTGGTGGCCTCGCATTTCGGACTGACGTTGAATCAGGATCTCCAGCAGGCCATCCCGCCGTTCCGTGATAGCTACCAAACCGCCTCGTTCTACGCAACCGTGCAGGCTCTGGGCCTGCTGAAGTCAGACCCGTTATGTTCACCCGGCGTAGGGATGTCGTTTGTAGAGCGACGGAGTGCTGCTCGACCTGGCAAGAAAACGGTCACATGCTTCAATGCATTGCCGCAACCCAGGTTGCACGAAATCGGGGAGAACGGGGCGGTCGACCTGAGTATCGAGCTTCTTCATGGGACTGACAATATCAAGACGATCCACGAACCGCGCCCACAACCACCTTCAGTTGAAGACGCTCGGTTGGCGATGGTGTATGTTGCGGCGGTCTTCCTTATCGGATGGGTGTTGCTCATTCCTGCGAGCCAAACAGTGTATGGGTTGACGCGGTCAGGTTATAACCGGTTACTTTTGAACCCCGCGTTCAGGGCCAGGATGCTGATCATGTGGGGTGCAATCGGCTGGTTGCTGTGGTTCGCCGTGGCGCCAATGATCGTGGCGGACCAAGAGAAAGGGGAACCGTTCTCCCTCAACGATGGAGTAAGCATCTGGCCGAGTCAACTCCTACGGGGCGCCGTCGTCTTCTTGGCCATCCTATTCATTGTGCGGATTCGAACGCGTCTCCGGAACGTCTGCGAAGAGGTTGAGCTAAGATTCCATCATCTGTTGGCCCCACGACCGCAAGTGGTGGATACGAGTACATCGGCGGTGACGAGGCTGGAGCCACTCTCTCGTGACACGTCTTTGACACGGTGGTCTTGGAAGGATGTGTCATGGAGCATCAATAGTTGGTCATTGGCAGAGGTTGCGGTAGAGCCCGCTGCTGTCTGGGATGACTATCGAACGCGATTGAAGCCGATGTATCTATGGGGGCGAGTGCTTGGGTTGAGCATAGTCTTCTTTCTGGTGGGCCAACTTACCCTGACAGTATTTGGCCAACCGATCGTCCCGTTTCGTGGGGACGTCGTGCGGTATGTCAATCAAGGAGTACTCCTTGCAGCTGTGTTGCTCTTGATCGTGGTGATCTTTCTTGTACTGGACGTGACACGCGTCACAAGTGTCTTTGTACAAAAGCTGATCAAGAGAGAACTCGCCTGTTCGAGTCCTGCTGAATGTTTGAGTAAATTACAACTCGTGGCCGGGCTCACCGCGCGAATCGACATCCTGGTGTACTATCCCGCGATCTTGATCGGCCTCATGTTATTAGCCCGGTCGGGATATATTGATAATTGGCACTTTCCGATCGGCCTGGCGATTGTGGTTGGGGTGGGAGCAGCGTATGTGGTAGCCAGTGCCATTTGTCTTCGAGTGGCGTCGGAAGACGTGAGACGCCAGGTGATGACCGAATTGGCCGAGCGGCGTCTTGCCGACCTCACGCCGAATTCCTCGCAGCAGATCGAACAGGTGATGGTCACCATTCGCGCCCTGAAGGAAGGCGCGTTTCTTCCCTATACCGAACTGCCGGTCTTTCGAGCGATTGCCCTACCTTCCGGTGCCTATGGGCTATTCGTGGCCATCGAACTCATTGCCAATAACTTCTAGCTCTGCTCCTCACCACGAGGAAAGAGTCTCACGTCGTCATGAGGATGATGGGCGACTCTTTCTTGCGAACTGTCCCGCATAGTGGTGCTTCCCGTCCGAATCCGCCTGGACCGGTTGTAGCTGCGCAGGATTGTGGGTGCCGAAGGCATGGCGTTGATGAACACCATGACTCGACGGTTGAGAACACCGCACTACTCCCGCCAGAAGCACCATCAGGGTCGGAACGAACAGAATGCCCGCCAATCGGTGAAGAAAACCGTGAAATCGCATCATGGACTTTACCATTGAGTTTTCAGAAGGAGCCTCATGCTCGTCGGTCTATGCCGCATTCTGCGTCTGCAGATGCATCGGCACGTTTCCCCCATATGCTGATCGATAGGTTTCTCCGCCTTCCGTCAGGATACTTCTATTTTTCATGAGCAACGGATCTCGGACATCCCCACAGTTGACGCATTTCCATCCGTCGTATGCCCATATGCCAACCTGATCATCACCCCCCACAAACGATACAGCTATGACCAATCCGTTACAGCGGTCGCATTTCATGTGATCACCTCGCTACGATGCTCTTCTCGATGGATAGGATGTTGCCAGAGTCCATGGTCGTCTCTAGGATGAGCCGCGATTTCATCGCGGCCATGACTCAACCGTTCTTCATCGGCGCATGTTCACGGATAAACGTCATGATCGGCTCGATCTCGGATCGCGAATAATAATGTTTCCGTACTCCTTCTTCGAACACGTCCAGCGCTTTCTGCGTAAGCTGTTGAGCCAACACGCGATCTTCTGCCTTCTGAGCTTTTGCAGCGTGATTCAAAAGTCGAAGAGCAATTATCTGGGGGGTCCGAGGATCGTTGGCGTAGACATACCCATAGTCTTTCTTCAGAAGTTCCTGCTCAATGTCCTTGACCCACGGAGCCGCATAGTCGTCAGCGCCGGAGATCCAACCCGCTGCTTCCAATGATGATGGCAGCAGCGCCACCCCGCCAATCAGCAAGGACAGCATGCAGAGCATGGCCGGCACTCTCATAGGTCCCTCCTTTCAGTTGGTGGATTAAGCTGAGTATTGACGGTGAGATCGTCGTGCGGTTCCATCATCCAATGACGAGCATGACGATTCCGCCAACTGGTGGGTAAATAATCCTGTCTCTCTGGAAGTCAAGTCACCCTGAGAAGAGGTCGGGGGAGATGGAAACTGGCCAGGGAAGAGTGTTCGACTATCTGCCGACAGCGGCCCGTCTGGGAGCAATGCTGTTGAGTAAAGGGGAGCTCACCATAGCAGCGGCAATCAAGGGGATCCTTGTTAAAGCCGCATTTGTTGCCGGAAGGTCGGCCGTAGTTTCACGTTGAGGTGAACCCGTTGATTCAAGATGTCTATCGATGACGTAAAAGAAAAGGGGCGGCTGGTGGGTTGCCGCCCCCACGAGACCATGTAATATTCTCTCGTTTAGTCTACGGATACCACGATCGTACGGGATCGGTTTCTGGCTTCGGGCGACCAGGGTATTCGAACAATCAGCACTCCGTGCTTGCATGCGGCCTCCGCTTTAGAGAGGTCCAATCCATCAGGCAATGCCACGCTTCGATGGAATGCTGCATAACGACGGCTGTTCCCATCACCGTTCTTGTCACGCCACTCGCGGTCGTCTTCATAACTCATATGGAGCATGCCGTTTCGGACCGTGACGTTGAGTTGTTTGGGATCCAATCCCGGGACCTCGGCGCGGAGGATGACGTTCTCTTCCGTCTCCTCCATATTGATCCCGGAGCCCATTCCTGGGAAACGGGACCATCCCGTGTCAAAGGGTGACATCAGAAAACGATCGAACAATTGATTAATGTCATCGCGCAGCGACATGACTTCGTGCGGTTCAACTGATTTGCGTTTCCAAGGAATCATCTCTTTGAGTTTTGTCATCAGCTCCATAACCCATTCCTCCTTTCATGTGAATTTGCACCGGGTTTACAGGTCTTTAATAAGCGTCAGAACGGCTCGGTCAAGTATTCCTAATCAAAGACCACCCTCTGGTGGTTGGCGGTCGGTTGCAAATACCCCATGGTGTTCCATAGGCGTGCGAGCGCTGTGTCATGCTCGATCGGTATCAGTTGTATCGCTTACCCGTTCGCCCCGGCTTCTTTGTATGCTTCCGTTCCTTCCACCATGACAACCAGACACTGGCCATGAAGGCCATCACGATCAGGCCGAATATTGCCAGTCCAACTACTTCAGTGTGCGGCAATGTGGCGAATGATTCACGCATTGCGAGCGTCCGGCTCTCACGCAGCTTTCCTGCAACGTGCGTGCATAATATCCTCCACCAGTCGGTCGCGAAGGCGCATGACGGCCGCCAGCCTCCTGCGTCGATCGATCGACCACCAGCGAAGAGGGCGGTGTGATCTGACGGTCGGCGGCGGGACATTTTGCAATACCGCCGGGTGCTGAAAGTCGTATCGTTCAGCCTGCGGCTCCGCATCCTGATTCGTGCGCCGCATGGCTTCGGCATCGAACGCCCCTGTGAGCATGGTGTCTGAGCGTCTCAATACCGGTTCCACCGTCGGTCTCCACTGATTGCCGCGTGCGGCATCACAACGACATCACCCCGATCAGCCGTGATGATTTACAATGCACCTCGGTCCGTTCTTCGCTTCTTCGTTCCGGCGATGAGCGATGGTTCGCGGCTGATCGGAAGGTCGTCATGCGGTCTCATCATCCTTGCCAGCATGACGACTCCGCGTAACACATGTGGCAATAATTCTTTCTGAAGAAAAGTCAACGGCGCCCAGGCTCCCCAGGCCTCCGTCCATCCCTATCCGTCGCTATGATTGTGGAAATGGGACCGCCTGGAAGGAGGAGCCGTGACGCGGCGGATGCGATGCATGAATCAAGCGAAGCCAAGGCTATCAAACCGCGATTCTCGGAAGATCCATGCGTTGTGCGATCCCTAGCCCCCCTTGACTCATCAAAGTTCGGTATTATTAATACGCCCAGTTGACAGGCTGGACTGGATGGACTTTGGTGAAGGGCCCACTGTCTAGCCAGCTGTCATGGCGGTGTTCGACCCGGCCCTTCACGCAGTCCTCCACTTCAGCTCGATCATTCACAACCCTATTCATACACCCACAAGGAGGTCTTGCTATGACTTGGGCAAACCAAGTGCCGGTGCTGTTCCATAACGGATCGATTGAATCACAGATTGATGGTCTGCTTGAGGATGCGATTCGTGCTGCAAGTGCATCGCCGCAAAATTGGGACCCAGCATGCAACATATTTGAGAACTCCCATGGATTTACAGTTGAGATGGCGTTACCGGGGATGGAGCCGAGCCAGATCGACGTGCAAGTTGAGAACGATGTCCTTCGAGTGAAAGGGGAACGCAAGAGTGAGACGTCAGAACGAATCAAGTGGTACACGCGCAATATTCCGGAGGGTGTCTTCTCCTGTTCCTTCAAGCTTCCGGCATATGTGGACCATGAAAAATCCATGGCCTCGTATAGACATGGGGTTCTGACGATCGCTTTCGTCAAACGCGAGGAAGCAAAACCTCGTCGCATTATGATCGAGAGTCAGTAAGTCTTGCTCCAGCGGCTCGCCGGCGCTCCGAATCGAGGACCGCCGGCGAGTCCTCAGGTCTGAGGTGGTGATCATGCGGATCGGTCGGTTGATCAGGAGTCTCGTGCTGGCTGGTTCAGTCCTGATGTGGATGCAAACAACGTCGGTTCAGGCCGGCGGTGAATCGTATGCTTTGGGCTACGACGTGATCGGTCAAGCCGAAAAGGTATTGAAACAAGCCGCCGCAAACAGTCCGAAGTGGCATGGCAAGCCGGATTCCGTTGAGCGCGAGATCTACGACATTACGTTTTTGCTGGAGCAAGCTTGCCGAGCGGCTGACACAGCGAATGACGCGGCCATGAAAGGTTCCGCTTACCAGGCGCTCTTTTTGCTGCAACGGGCTGTCGCGCGAGGCGACTTTGATCCGGGCACGGTTGAGCCGATTTTCACATTAATCAGACGACTATTACCGAATGTGTCGGTTTAGACCGGCGAGATATCGCCGGAATAAGCCCAGACTTGCGACGAGGTGATGGACTTCTTGTGACAGAACGGAAAGGAGGTGAACACGATGATGGATATGAGCTCGATGATTGATGCGAGCTTGGCATTCGGCGGGGCCATTGCGGTGGTACTGATCGGGATTTCGATGTTGTCCTCGGAATCCACCACCGTGTCCACGTCCTCCGAGGAAACAGGGCGTCAATCCGATCGCACTCACTATCCGCCCTTCCAGGCCGCAGCTTAGTCAGACTCGAGCGTGGAGTGAAACAGGAAGGATGCGATGGTGCCATTTCAGATGCCGAGACTTCAATGGAAAGAATGGAACGCAAGTGTCCTGCGGTGGTTTGACTATTCCTCGTGGCCACGCACGTGGTGGACCCGATGAGGCGCAGGGACATCCGGCGTGGAGGTCCCTGCTGCAAGCCGAACAAAAAGGAGGAACGTATGATGACACTCAAATCTAGCATGCTGCTCGCACTCGTTATGTTCTGCTTGGTAGGGGGAGTCTCAACAACGCCGGGAATAGCCGCTGAAGGTGTGCCAATGAACGCCGTCCTGCCGCGCGCATTTCAGAGCGCTCAGTTGGGGATGACCCTGTCTGAATTCGCGGCTGTCGTGCCCGAGGCCAAGCGAGTTTCACTTGGAGGGCGGGATCAGGCTGAACGTACCGTGGTGGTTTCGGCGAAGGATCGGCCCCTTCAACGCATTGAATATCGTTTCTACGATGATCGGCTCCAAGAAATAGTCATCCATTACCACCATGGCGAAGTGCCCGGTGGATATCCGGGACTGCTCGAAAGATTACGCGAGTCCTATGGGAAGCCGATGAGCCAGAATCTGCAAGAATATTATACGAAGCCCGAAGCCTTCTCACAGAAGAAAACCGTCTGGATGGATCATGCCACGATGGCCAGTTTAACGGAAACTCGCAAAATGAATGGGGACCAACGCGAACTGGTCTTGGCGATAACGGATCGCAGTCCTCAACAGGCCTCCAAGGAGGATCAAGAGCGTCGCCAGCAAGAACTCAGCATCCCGATTCCATTGCCTGACCATCCGATACAGAACAAGCAGGCCGCAGTGCTTCATAGTGCTTCATTTAGCCCATCAGGAAGATAGTCACGCAAATGGGTAAGGTGGTTTCGAGATAGTGACGCGAACATCAAGAAAGAATCATGTGAGACTGGCAGTGCAGTGTGTACGAAAGGAGGTGGCTGACCATGAGATACGTGTCTTGGGTTTTCGCGCTTATCGCGACGTGGCTCATCGTGGCGCCTTTCATGGTCGCGATGCGGATCGTGTGACGATGTGATTCTATGATGATGAGGAAAAAGCGTGGTGCCCTATTCCACAACTTGGGAGTGTGAAGGGAACGCAGGAGGAAGGAGGTGAGCGGGCATGAAATATCTCCCTTGGATCTTAGCTGTCGTGGGGAGCTGGCTCATCGCGGCGCCCTTTCTGCTCGACTATGCCAGTGCGGACGTTGCAAAAAATAATGATGTAGGGGTTGGTGTGATCATGGTCTTAGGCGCGCTGATATGGGGATTCTCTCAGCTGCGTCACCATGGTTCCAGCGTTGACATGTAGGCACAGCGTCGGTAGCCAAAACTTGAGGGGGCTTGGCTTTGTCCCAAGTCAAGCCCCATACATGAGTTTACGAACAGGAACCCCAGGGATTCACTGGATTCACTCCATGCCAATTCATCATACGCTCATGAGTGTTGTTCGGTTTTTATTCTCCCCGGATCCTCGTCTCTCAGCAGTCTGAAAAAGTCTTGCAGTAACGCGCGACTTTTCTGTTCGTGCACACCGCCCACCACGTCGACTCTGTGATTGAGCCTCCGCTCGGCCGGAATATCCAAGATCGATCCGCATGCCCCGGCTTTGGAATCCCACGCTCCGAACACCAGCCGTGCAATCCGGGCTTGTATGATCGCTCCGGCGCACATGGGACAGGGTTCCAGCGTCACGTAGAGCGTTGTTCCGGTGAGCCGCCATGTCCGCAACCGTTCGGCAGCTCTCCGGATCACGATCATTTCCGCATGGGCCGTCGGGTCCTGAAAAACCTCCCGATAATTGTGGCCGGCCGCGAGCACTTCATGGTTGTGTACGAGGACTGCCCCGATAGGAACTTCTCCTACAAGCGGGGCAAGGGCGGCCTGCTGTAGGGCGAGCTCCATGTAGTGGGGATCGCCCGGTTCGTGCTGCATCGACGGGGAGGACGTGAAATTCATGGTCACGGCGCATGCTAGCATAAAAGCCGGAGACGGCGACAGGAGAGAGGGGAAAGAGGATTCGCCCGGGCTGGGTTCCCGATGTCGAACGAGGACAATCGGCCCACGATCCTAGGGGATGTTCGCCGATCTCCCGTTGCCTTGGGCCAACTGCGCTTTTAACTCTTCCAGTTCGGCCTCTCGCTGAATCAACTGATCTCTGACCTCTGCCAGTTCAGCCACGCGGCGCTGCAGTTCCTCTCGGGTTTGCGCGAGCGTTTCATCGCGCTCGCTGAGCTGCTGTCGGAGAGTTGCCAACTGTAAGCCGGTTTCTTCCGCTTGAGATTGCAGCCGCGCGAGCTTTTCCGTGTCTTCGGCGATGTGGGTGGAAGAAGTCCAGCCAAAAACCACCAGGATGATCAGGACCACAAAGACGACCATGCCCAAAGCCCATCCGAATGAGGATGCCGGTGGAGATGACGGGGGAAAAAGATGTTTCATCCATTCGCCGGGCTCGAGACTCTGCTTGGGGGACGATGGAGTTTCCGGTTCCGTGGCGGGGAGGGACAGCCGAGACGACATGATTTTGCCTTTTAAGGTGCGGGGAGGAGGTATGAGCGTGAGCCCGAAGGGTAACGTGACCGCCACCGCCTGGTATTCTTTCAGCGTCGCGCGACAAGAAAGGCAGCCTGAAAGCAGATGGACGTCCAACGCTTGCCGTTCGATCCGGTCGAGTGCTCCTGCAGCGTAGAGCGGAACGGCGGTTTCCAGATCATCATGCGTCATACCGCTTCATCCTGTTCCCAGTATGATTGTAGTGACTCACGCAGTTGCGACATGCCGAGGGCGATGCCGCTCTTCACCGCCTCCACCGGCTGATGAAGCTGCGCCGCAATCTCCGTATCCGGCAAGCCTTCATAGTAGGCGAGCTCGATCACTTGCTGTTGTATCGGGGTCAAGTTGGCCCACGCTTCCCTCATCAGGCTTCGCAGTTTTTGATCGGCCTGTGAATCGAAAGCGTAGGAATCTCGGTCGCCGACTTGGTGCGCCTGGGCCGCATCAGTGAACGGACCTACCGAGCGGGCCGGCCGAGCTCCACGCGTTCGTAATCGGTCGACCGCACGATTGCGGGTCAGGGTGATGAGCCAGGCGATGGGTGTGCCTCGACCGACATCGTACCGAACCGCTCTTCTCCAGACGTCGAGGTAGATCTCCTGGAGCACGTCCGCCGCTTCTTCACGGTTGCCGAGGATGCGGGATGCGAGGCTGAATAACACGGTACTGGATTGATCGTAGAGCTGGCCAAGGGCATGGTGCTCGCCTTTGGCGACTCGGGCCACGAGTTTTGAGTCAATGGCTGAGGCGGCACATTGAGAAGATGTGTCCATAAGGATGTTGTGTGGAGTATCCAAGGTACCGATCGGTTAACCGGTGACCACTATAGCATCCCCGATGCACTCGACGAAGAAATCGCGCAAAGGTTGCGCGGATTACTCCACGACACAAAGTGGAAATCCTATTGCTTTCTACTTGTCGTTGAGCTCAGGTCCGAACGAGATGGAATGAGGAGTGGCGAGAATGGGTCAACCGCGTCAAAGAGCACCCGCGTGGTCTGTCGTTGAAGCAGCGGCCGCATGCGTATGTGCCACGGATCGAGCGTGCAGGTTCCCAGATAGGCAAAGCCAGCCCTCACGACAAGCACGAGATTGTTGCGATTCAACGGCGAGAGATCTTGTAAGCAACGGGCAAGTCGATCGGAATGAACGCGCTGTCGTAGGACATAGCCTTCGAGGGTGTTCAGTGACACTCTCTCCATGATCTCGATGATCATCAACCTTTGCAGGATGTGGAGGACAACGCGCTCGGCGCCGGGGAAACTCGCGACGGCATTCACCCACCGCAGGGCAAGCCGCCTTGCCAGCCCTCCACCCCACCGGAAGGGGTGAGTCCATAGAGAATCATCCGACCGCACTCGCTGCGGGTTTCTAGAGGGGCAAACGGCAATGCGTTGCCCATGGCGTAAGAGAAAACCGACTCGGCCGACGATCCGTCGGCTGTCAACTTCTTCGAAGGGCCCGGTATTCGCGTCCCCGCGCAAGAACAGCCGATGGCCATCGATGCGGTGAATGCGATGGCAGACCAACAGACGATCATATCGGAACACCACGACCTCGCCGACCCGGAGATGGTCCGCCTGTTCCAGCCCGAGCGCATCGCCCAGTTGGAGTGTCGGAGTCATGCTCTCGGATTTCACGATGGGAATCAGGAGATTCCACAGCGCCGCTTCTTGGACTGTTTCAGGTAATTGGTCGACCGAGAAGTGTGTGGAGGCGTTCACCGGGCTACGGAGTCGAGCGATCATGAGCACGGCCTCCGTAGTGTGGTCAGTCGTTTGAACACTCGGCCACTTAAGAGGAGGGCGGCTCCTAGGAGGTGACGGATACGTAACAGTCTCATTCGCCAAGGCCTGGCCTGTGCTGCCGCGCCATATCGGTAGGAGAGAAATACGGAGGAAGGATAAAAACGTTGTTTCAGCCAGGCCAACTTGTTCAGACCAGGTTGCGTGCAGAACAAGAGGAGATGTCCTACCTCAGGCAGGGGAGTCGGAGTCACGAGTTTCCTGAGCAGCCAAGTCAACATCAATTCGTTCCAGCTCATCGGAGCCAAGAGGGCCAGGACGGTATCAGGAATGGCGACGGTGGGGATGATCGTTCGCACATGATGCAAACCATGGAATAGGGGCACCTGCAGCATGGCGCCCTTCGTTCGTGCAACGACCGTAGGCCATGCGGGCGCTTCTTTTTCGATAAGCAATTTCACGTCCTGGACAAATGCTGCGGACAGCTCTCCTCGGTGAATCACGGCATAGGCCGTGAGATAGATCAGCAGGTCCGCTGTATCGAGGTAAGAAATAGGAGTGCCGTCGAACTGTCTGGTGGGTGCACGGCTCCATAGATCCGCCAACCCTCGCGCATCGAGATACCAGATGTTCGTAGTCAGGTCGAGCGTCAGACTTCGGTCAGAGGAGACATAGGAAGGGTTGCCGTCGATCTGTTGCGTAAAGTCCAGGTCTCGAAGTAGTCGATCGATGGCAGGTAAATCCGACTCGTGGGTCAGCAGGTCGACATCCGAAAGAGGGCGTGCTCCCCGCACGCCGTACAGACGGGGAAGCACATCCGCGCCTTTCAGCACAATGAAGGCAATCCCTTCTTGATGGAATCGCCGGGCGATCAGTGCAAATTGTGCCAGGACCGTTCGGTTTCTCGCGCTGACGTGAGAGTAGACCTCAAGCAGGTCGTCGAGGGTCGAGGAGGCCATGGGTCCGATGCTCCAGTTCAGCCCACTGTTTGTAGTGTGGAAGACAAACGCTCAGATCACCGGTTTCCAGCCATGCATCGTTGCGCCCTTGGCGACAGTAGGCACGAACGTTACAAGCCGCGCACTCATACCGGTTATTGGGGCGAGCCTCGTCCACGGTGCGCTTGAGTAATTCCCATCCTTCCGAGACGGACCCGGTTCTCAGGTTGTACCGGGGAATCGGGAAGGCCGTGCACAGATTCATCTCGCCGTAGGGGGTGATGGCAAAGCGAGTATGGCCGCAGGCACATTCGATGAAATCGCCTGCAGAGACACAGGTGCCTTCGGGCGACGGTAGGCCCCAGTCCGCCAGCATGTCCTGGTCGATGCGAATCTTTGCCTCCGGCGTCAGACGATATCGGAGCGGCGTTACGTCTCCGGTTACGGTCGGCGTGAGATCAAAACAATATTGGAACTTGAATCCAAATTCTGCCGCGATCGAGTGGCAACGGCGAATCTCGTGGAAATTGATCACGGTGACCGGCATGCGGACGATCACAGGAAGACCGGCCTGAGACAACATCCCCAGTCCTCGATGAAATGCCGCATAGGAGCCTGGGACGGCGGTCATCCGTTCGTAGGTCGAAGGAGTCGCTCCGTAGATCGAAACACAGACTTGCTCCACATGGACCGTTCGAAGCAACGACACCAATTCGGCTGTCACCCGCGTGGCATTGGTCAGCAGTCGAATCAAGAGGCCAAGGCGACGGGCATGATGCAGAATCCGCCGGAGGTCGGGCCTGGTGCTTGGTTCGCCGCCGGTAAATGTGATCGTGAGTACGCCGAATGCGGCCAGTTGGTCCAGGATCGTGAGAATCTCATTCGTAGGGAGTTCTTGTGGCAAGGCGCGGTGGGTGGGATTAAAGCAATGGACGCATCGGAGATTACAGCCATAGGTCAGTTCGAAAGTCACGCTGTCCGGCTGACGCCGACATTTGGCTTTCGACGATAGCTCAGCGAGGAACGTGTCGGCATCAATCCGTTTCATCGGGAAGTCTGCGTGAGCGCCGCCGAATGATCGCGCACGAAATCGACGACATCGGGTTGGTTGAGAAACGAAAGGCCATGACAGGGAATCTGTACCGTGAGTGAAGCCAAAAATTCGAGCGTGGCCTCCAAGCCGGTACGGTCCCAATGGGGAAGAAAGGCCTGCTGCAACAGGAGCGAGGTTGCGTGGGATGATCTCAGAAGGGAAAGGCAGTGCCGTTCTTGCCCATGGTTGATGCAGAAGAGCCCAGTGATCCCGGCTGAAGCATTTTCGGCATAGTGACCGGAGCCGACCCAAGGAGTTCCATACAAGAAGAAGGCGGTCCCATGCCGTCGTAAGATCACCCGTTCGTCACTGAGGACAGCGGCGGTTTGGGTTGCGAACAATCCCGCGATGGTGGATTTTCCGGTTCCCGACGCTCCGGTGAAGACGTAACCCCGTCTGTCGATGACCAAGCCTGCTGCATGCAAGAGCAATCCGCCGTCACGTGACAAGCGCGACAACAAGCACACTTCGATGAGCGGATTGAAAAGTTGCATGGGGCGCCATCCCACTTGGCTTGCTTCCAAGTCCGGGAGCATCCATGCTTGCACTGTCCGGTAGTCATCTGAAATACGTGCCCGAACCCGTGGTTGAAGAATTTTGGGATCGAGGGACTCGAACAGAAGTCCGGTGTCTGATCCAAGAAGTTTCCAGCAGCCATGGGCCGAATCGAAGAGGAGCCTCCCCGATGGAAGATCCGGCAGGGGCGATACGATCGACACGTTTACTCGAATATCCGGGGATGGAGTCGAAGGGGAGAGAAACCCGTCGAATGGACGAAGCGGCCAGGTGAGGCGGGGGTGATTGGCTGGTTCACGAATCTGTATCGTGTATCCGCCTATGCCGACAGTCAGGTCCATCTTATCTCCTAGGACGCGCGGGGACCGGAGTCATGACAAACGACTCCCATATATGTGGCAGGCAACACAGAGCGTTTACAGCCGGCCGAATTCGCGCCCGGATACATGCTACAGCCGGCCGGGGGTCGGCAGCCCGCGTTGCCTCCGGCCGAGAGAGCCATGGTGGCCAGGCTACAAGTGGCCAGGATGGCTTGTTCCTGGTCCAACCG
The DNA here is from genome assembly GCA_002083365.1 of Nitrospira sp. SG-bin1. Lineage (NCBI taxonomy): Bacteria > Pseudomonadati > Nitrospirota > Nitrospiria > Nitrospirales > Nitrospiraceae > Nitrospira > Nitrospira sp. SG-bin1. Next base: position 16,876 of record LVWS01000015.1, read on the forward strand.
GACTTCGTACAGTTGTGGCGGGGTATAGGGTTTCTTTTCATTCATGACGTGATTCCTCCCGTAGAACGAGCGGCTCCGGTTTCAAATGCCAGTCATCTTGCGTTCACCGCCATGAAGAATCCTTCTGGCATTCTGGCATGGCGGACCTGATCCATCATCGAGATGCCCGGAGAGGATGGAGCAATCTCCGGTTTGTCGCGGCTTCGGCTCGTGCCAACGCCACGTCACAATCATAGGGGATCGGTGCCTCGGGGTTTCCACATTCCCTGTGAGCTTCCGTCGGCTTTTTATCGCAAAAAGACTGGAGCTCACAGGTCCGACAGGGTGCGTCGCTGGTGTAATGCAGTGATACGATGTCTCGAAAGAGACGATCGATCGCGTCTCGCAGGGAATAGGTCCGCAGCGAATAGCGTCGTTCATACTGCAAGGTGCAGGTGCCCAGTTCTCCCCGGGCGTTGATATGGATGGTGTTCGTGCCGCAGCCACAGCGGTACAGACGATCTGCCGGTTGTTGCAAGAGCTCCGCAGCTGTCCGACACTCTTCTTCCGAAGAAGTCCCCTCCATCATATCCCGTTGCAGCCCGGCGACGTCGTTCGGTGTCATTCGGTACGACAAGGAGGAAAGATCGCCGTCAAGACGGGGTGACAGCGCGGTGGTGACGCTGAACGGCTGTCCGAAGGATTCGACAAACTGTTTGATTGCCGGCAACTCGCGACGATTCCAGTTCATCCCCTTGGTCTTGAGCGTAAACGGCAGATTGGCCTGCCGGAGGAACTCCAGGCCTCGCCGAAAGGCTCGAAATGAACCAGGCACCTGCGTGAACCAGTCGAACGAGGACTCGATGACGGAATGGCAGGAAATGTCGATGGTAAACGGCGGGTGAGAACGGAGTCGCGTCACGATCGCTTCAGTGAACAGGGTGCCGTTGGTATAGAGCTGGAGCAGAAAGCCGCGGCGATAGGCATGCTCGTAAATCTCCCAGAAGCGAGGATGCTGAAACACCTCTCCTCCCGTCAAGTTCAGCCAAAGAATGCCCATCTCCGCCATGTCGTCGATCAATTGAATGATCTCAGGAAGGGACAGTTCCTGTGCGATCCAGCGCCGGTGGTTGTAGGGATCCGTATAACAATGGCGGCAATGGAGGTTGCATCGGTAGGTCAACTCGAACTGCGCATTCGTGACTTGATGAGAGTTTGTTGCCCGCAGATGGACTCGCCGGCTGAAGTCACCGTACGCCATAGCGGGAAGTGTCCGTGCATCAGGCATGGGTCACACTTGGGTGGAGGAGACTCGAGTGTACGTCGGGTTTCCATCGGCAGCCGAACGAAGGCAGGTAGTCATAAAACCCCTCGTGGAACGAGCCTTTCCGAAGATCGTAGCCTTGAGCGCGGTTTCCCGAGCACAGTTGGAGAACGCCGTATGCGTCGATGTGAAATCGACGCAGCCCGCTACGGCAGGGACTTGTGTCCGGGAGGTGACGTTGACAGGCTTCCCTCCACAGTTGGGCGTCTTGCCGATGGAGTTCATCGAGATCCTGGGGTTGAAGGGCGAACCGAAAGGGAGTGCCGGAGCCGTCAATCGCGGGACGAATCTCCTCACCGAGTTTGTATCCGACCGAACCGAGTTCGTCCACGTATCGTTTGATGGCGATGATCTCGTGTCGGTTCAGCGTCATGGCCGTCGACTTGATGGTGAGGGGCAGGCCACGTTCACGAAGCAAGGCAATGGCTTGTTGGCACCGATGGAATGAGCCTGGTCCCAACGTCACCTGCTCGAACGTGGATTCCGTCAGCCCGTGCATGCTGATTTCGATTCGATGAGGGGGATGGGCCGCCAAACGGTCGGCGATGGACTCGGTGATCAATGTTCCGTTGGTGAAGAGGGTGACCAAGAATCCGAGACTAATGGCCCGTTCATAGATCTGAAAAAAGTCTGGCCGCGTGAGCGGTTCTCCTCCGGTCACACATAGTTCAAGGCAGCCCGCCTCGGCCAGTTCATCCATAATGCGGAGCAGCTCGACGGTCGAAAGTTCCTGACGGATCCGCTCCGGTTCATTGAAGCAGTCCGTGTAACACATGACACAGTGGAGATTACAACGACAGGTGACTTCCCATTGGCAGGCGAGGGGGAAGCGGTCGGGCAGCTGATCCAGCTTACGTCGCTGAACCATCGTGGACGGCGACCTCCTGAATCGCGCGAATCGACAGCAAGTCCGTCAACAAGGTCTCGAAGTCCCGATGCAGCTGGTCCGCCGCTACCTCGTATTCGCGACCCATTTCCTCTTCGATAGACAGCACCGACCGCGTCCCGTCGATATAGGACCACAAGGCGGCACCGGTTTCATTCAAGACGTAAATGCTGTTGGCCTCGGTCAGATTGCGGCGGATCGGGACCAGGATACATTCGCCCGCAACCTGTCGTTGCACGAAGTCGTCGCTTTTTGCGTACACGGAGGAGGGTGGCATCGCGGGGAGGATATCAAATATATCGTGTACCTTCTAGGGGTTTTCTTCACGATCCTCGCGGAAGCGAGACAAGGCATCAGTGGCCGGCAGCGGCGGAAGTCGGCCAGCTGAGAACCACGAATCCACTGTGCCAGCTGACAGCATGAATGGTCGCGCCGGTTTCGACGATCTCTGACCGGAGTTCCTCTTCTGTGGTGAAGAGATGCAAGAAGTGGCCTTGGGCACAGGTATCGCCGGGCTGGTAATTCGAATTGGCTCCCGGCAATTTCATGATGCGCGTAGCCAAGCCGTGTGTCAGTCGTTGGACGGTTGTTTCGGGTTCACGCACTACCATGAAGTTCAAAATAGCTCGCCCCTGCGGTTTGAGGAAGATGCGCAGACTTCGCAACCACGTTTGTCGTGCCGATCTTCCCGGGATGGCACTGTACATGACGCTGGGGAACAAGATGTAGTCGATACTCGCGGATGTCACCGGAATAGCCAAAAAACTACCTTGGACGAACCAGACCCGCGCGCCACGTGCCTTCGCCCGCTGAACTGCCCAGTGCAGGGCGCCGAAATGCAATTCGAGACCCAGCACGCGATAACCTTGTAAAGCAATGGCGATGGACTCCCGTCCCACACCGGTTCCGAGTACCAACACTGTGCCAGAACCGCTCATGTGGTGGGCCAATACGTTCTCTTCCCATGGTTCGAGCGCCCAGATAGGGGAGAGTTCTGGGTATTGAGATGGCGCATCATGATAGGTGTGTCCATAGTGGGCCTGAAGTAACCGGGTCAATTCTTCGGGAGTCGCTAAGGCAGGGAGCACACCGGTCAGAAGCTGCTGAATGCGAAACAGTAAGGTCATGATGCCGGTGCTGATACGATCAAAGATTCTGATGCAGAGGATTAGGACGCGCACACCTTATCCTCGATGATGGTCCAGGTATGGAGCAAGGAGAGCCGCCGCTTCAGTGGCTCCGGTGAGTGGAGGTGGAGCGGTCCGAGGGGCGGGTAATTCGCCGGCTTTCTTGAGTGTCGTATCCCACCGGCCTTGTGTGAAGTCACTCATGGAGAGTTCGACCCCCCTTCCATATCGATGGAGATAATCCACCAGCGGCTGTTCGTCGGCAAAATTATATCGGCGTACGTACACCATGGGGGTTTGTAGCGCAACGGCTTCCACCAAGGTTCCGTAGCCCGGTTTCGTCATGATGACATCGACTGAAGCCATTACGGTCTTGAAGGAAAACGGCAAGGAGGCGACGGCGATGAAGCGCTTACTGCCCCGCGGAATGGATCCATCGAAAAGGAACCGGTATCCGCTGACTGATTCCAATCGGTCGAACGGAAGAGAATCCAGGGGAATACCCCCGAATCCGACGAGTACGGTTTGTTCTCCCGGAGCCAACCCGAGGACCCGGCTCAACCGTCCTCGAGCGGACGGCGCAGGCTCGGCGATCGGTCCAATGTCGACGACACGGTGAAAGTTCTCCATTTGAGGAGCAGGTGTGATTCGCAGGGCGAGATCGGCTTGTGCATAGGCTTTTCGAACCGACTGGATGATCGTCGGACCATCGATCGACGATGGCGTGAGATACTCGGATAAGACCAGGTCCCAGGTAAAACTGACGAGCGCGACGGTGGGAATACCAGCCGCTTTTCCAGCCGCCATCGCCAAATACGGGGTATCGGCCAGGACGACGTCAGGGGCGGCGGCCGTCATCTCGTCTACTTCCTGCTGAAGCCGCGCTTCCCAAAAGCCATGAAACCGGTGGTGCTCACGCCAGGTCGCTTCGACATCGATCTTCAGCGGGCCATTTTGGACACATCCAATATCTTGTTTCGCCGTGCTCACATCCCATGGAGGGACGAGGCGGTCTTTGAAAAAGGAGCGAGGGACGGTCGTTCGCAGGAGTACGCGAAGGTTGGGAACGAGACGATGGAGCGCATTGAGAACCGGCACGACTTGTGCGGCGTGCCCAAATCCATGCCCCGAGATGGCGGCCCAGATCAGCGGCATAGGCTGGAGCGCGTGAGCGTCATGGGTACAGGGCGGAGGAGATAGACGCTCTTCAACTATTGGAGTGGTCCGATTCCATCGGAGTGATGTTGTACATCAACTCGAGGTCGAATTCCTCGATCAATTCATTGAAAGCACCGGCCCCTAAATCAGAACGAACTTCCGCCATGACAAGATCAATGGCGGGAGCGGCATGTTGGCCATATTGCGTGACAGCGGATTCGATTCGCTTTCTGGCATCGTCGAGATTCACGGAGAGACTCCTTTATGTAAGGATGCATTACAGCGAGCGCAGTAACTCTTGCATCTCGGGGACCAGGTCCCTGCCGCCGTTGGAGCGCCCGGAAAGCACGGCTTCGACCCCCGCGGTAAGAATGGACTTGGCCTCGGCCTTCCTGCCGAGTTGGACCAACGCACGCCCTAGCGCCAAATGAGAGGCCGCATGGGTCGGATCCAATTGTGTGGCGACGGTCAGGTGCTCGACCGCTTCTTCGAGGCTGCCGTTTTCCTGCAGGATTTTCTGGCCGAGTCCATAGCGGCCCAAGAATCCCTTGGGGTTCTTCACGACCATTTGGCGAAACGCGTCAATGTCCATCGATCATCGTGCCGGATGTGTGAACGGTACTATACCATTGAAACGACCAGATCGGCCAGACGAGATCGGTGGTGAGAGGAACGATCCAGTTTGCTTAGGGAGTCGTCGTGACAGGAACGAGAGAACGGGTGGACAGTGTAGAGGGACGTTTGGCTTTTACGGTTACCATGCGGATACCAGCGTCCGGCATCGGAGCACTGCTGGCCATGTAGAGTGTAGTGTCACGAACCAGTTGCCCCGCCAGATCGGTGAGGCAAGCTTCCGTCACATGTCCCTTCAGCTCATCGATCATGACCGGGGTAGCGCCGAACAATTTATAATGGACCGCACCGGATGAGGTCGATGCATATCGTTTGACATGGCCGTCCCAGCGTTCCAGCTCGAGGGCGACCGTTGCCGCATAGCCATATTCCAGGTCGATGAAGGGGGAGAGGAGGAACATGGAACCTCCGATGACAATCCCTTTGAATGCCGAGAGCCAGGAGTGAGGCTGAATATGTTCCTCGACGGTGATGCGCGCGGAGACGACCTTGTCGCCGAGAGAGTCGGACTTTTCTCCCAGGGGCAGCAATGCCGAAAAGAGATTGGTTTCTCGAAGGCTGCCTAAGATCCTTCGTTCGAGGTCGGCGGAGGGGTATTGGACTGCCTCGTTTCTTGAGAGGTGAAACGAATTCGTCACGAGCGGGACGCGCTCATCGTCGGGAAGCGAGTGTGTCGTGACTTCTCTGGGATCGGTTGAGGACGGTTTGACGTCGATCCATCTTGTGCATCCCATCGTGCCGCACAGGGCGAACCCTGCAAGACTCAAGACCGACCATCTAAGTATGTTCATCGTCATGATTGCCGTCTCCTCAGAAATAGAATGAAAATCCTGCAAAGGGCAGACTCGCATTCAGTCCGAGATTCGGAAAGGCCGTACCGGCGTTGGAAATGTGATGGAAGCGATAACCTGCATTGACCGCGAGTTGCGGCGTGACAAACCATGACACCCCCACGCCACCCGACAAAATGAAGTTGAATTCATTGGCTTGTTCCCGGATGCGACCCCCGAGATCCGTCCAAAACGGTCCGCCGGTGAATTCCGCATAGGGGCGAAGCCGACCCAATGCCACGAAGGTGTACTTGATTCTTGGCGTGAATCCGATGCCATGCGTCACGATCGGTTCTCGGAACTCAAGGTAGACCATCTCCGCGCCGAGCGAGACCTGCCCTCGATACCAACCGTCGCCCACCGGGTCGGTCAGCGTGATCATCCATGATGGCATCAGTGCCGGCCCATGTTGTTTGGTCGTATGGAGATCGGTGAGCCGGTGCGAGAACAGATAACCGGCGGTGAGTCCAACCTCTTGCGTGCCGACCGTGATCGTGGGCGAGACATCAGAGGCATGCGTGACGGAGGCTTCCATGATCAACCCGAGGATTACCGTTGTGACCGTTCGAGCGAACCAAGCCATGCCGTCTCCACGTCAATATCCTGTCGGTTGCTGTGCGGTAAAACTTGATCAACAGGGGTTCAGGTGTGACGATTCAAAGGTAGCAGAGGATGGAATTCTGTCCAGGAACTCGCCCGGGTCGAGTTGATGGGAAGTCAAAAAATATCAGACGGGGGATAACAATGGTCGAAGTGCACAAAGTCTGCTGGTGAGAGGGTCAGACGGATGGATTGAGCCGGGAGAGGTGGACGGTGTCGGTTTGAAGCTCAGGCAATGCATATCGTTCGTCGAGCGCGACCACTCGCGCGAGGCATCGCAGAGCGGAGACCGTATCCTGGCGAGTTTCGTACACCGTTGCCAGGAGGCGGAGTACCGCGGCCTCAGCCGGTTCGTTCCCGAGTTTGATGTAATGCTCCGAGGCGTTGTTCAAGCAGCGCTCTGCTCTGGTGAGATCTCCCTGATCGAGATAGCACTTGCCGAGCTGGCTATAGGTGACGGCGAGCCCTTCTTCGTTCCCGACCGTTCGGTGATGCTCGAGGGCTTGTTGGAATGAGGCCACGGCTTGATCCCACAGGCCATCACGGCCCTCTTGCAATGCGAGGTTGTTGTAGAGAATGCCGAGTCCACGGTGGTCTTGTAATTGACGCAGAAGATCCATGGCTTCGAGATAATAAGGGCGGGCTTTCTCCGGATGATCGGAGGCAATGTGCAGATTGCCGAGATTGACCAAGGTGTGAGCCACCGCGGTGAGATTGCGTTCGGTCCGTTGAATCTGGAGCACCTCCCGATAGCACAGTTCAGCGCGGGCGATGTCGCCCATGAGCGCGCAGGTGTTGCCGAGGTTCCCAAGCGAATCCGACAGCGCTTGCTGACTGCCGGCCAGTCGATCGTCGGCTGCCGCCGATTCCCAGGCGGCGAGAGCCTGGACCAGATCTCCGCGATGGAGAAAAATCCTGGCGCGATGTTTATGATCCTCGCTCATGACCCTATAAGGAGTCGGCTTTCAGAGTAATCCAACGCAGCTCTTACCACTCGACATCTGTCCTGGTTTAATCAATCTCCGCCCTTCGGCGTGTCGCGTTTATATTCCACCTGCAGCTCGTCCTGTTCCTCCAGGCCTAAACCAGCTCGGAACGAACCGTGGAGCTCAGTGATGCACTCGATATCCCGTGGATTCTTACCTCCTTGAGAGGCGAGATAGGCTTCAGACAATTTCAGACCAGTTTCGAAGTGGCGCGCGATCGTCTCCTCCGTGACCTGTTGCCAGGTGATGTAAATGCAGAATGCCTGAAAAGAATGGGCGTTGGGATAATGCCGAGCAAGGGCCAGCAAACCCTCATAGGCTTCGCGCGCGGTCGCACCGGCATTGGAGGAAAATGTGTCTTCCAGCTCAACAGCCGTATCCCAGTCCGGGCCGAGCTCAGTTTCGGCTTCGTGAAAAGCCTCTTGAGCGGCAAGAGCAGGATCAAAGCGCATAGAACCTCGTATCTCGTGCAGTCAGTATACAAACAACGAGGAGGATACTGGGGTAGAGGAATGGAGGTCAATGTGTCTTGCTCAGGCCATAGATTTACATTGTGCTAAGAGGCTCTGTAGACTGCACGTATCGTGAGATGAGCACTGAAAGCCCAATTCCCGGTACAATGCCTAAACCCGTTACACGCGATGCTGTCGATCGCATCATCTACTACCACGTTCAGACGAAGCACCATTTCAACCGCTATGCCCGCTCGCTGGGGTTTCTGGATTGGGTGAACCAGCCTGATCCGTTCCGGCGGTTCGAAGGTGCTGAGCTTACACCACTTTTAGTGCTCAAACCTGATGAAGAACCGCTCTCGCCGACCTATGAGGCGATGTATCAACAGGGAGCAGTTATGGCTCAGCCTGTGAATGTACGAAGCCTTTCTCGGTTCTTTGAATATGCCTTGGCTTTGTCGGCCTGGAAAAAAGCTGGAGAGTCAGAGTGGGCGTTGAGGAGTAATCCATCGTCCGGCAATCTGCATCCGACGGAAGGCTACGTGGTCTTACCGAAGATTGAAGGGCTCGACCTGACACCGGGACTCTATCACTATGCACCCAAAGAGCATGGAGTAGAGTTGCGGGCAGAGTTTCGTGCAGATGCCCTTAAACGTCTCCTGGAACCTTATCCTTCAGATGCCTTTCTCTTTGGACTCACGTCGGTCCATTGGCGGGAAGCGTGGAAATACGGTGAGCGAGCGTTCCGCTACTGCAATCACGATGTCGGGCATGCAATCGGAACGGCACGAATCGCCGCGGCGACGCTCGGCTGGGACATGGTTTTGTTGGACGGAGTGGATCAGGACACAGTGGCCATGTTGCTCGGAACAGATCGCAAAAAAGATTTTGGTGAGGCTGAACTCGAGCATCCCGACTGTCTGGCGGTCGTCTGGCCATCTGAAAATGTGAAGCGTGAAGCGTTGCGTGTAAAGCGCGCGCATTCGGAGATGCCGTTGTCTCTTGATCGGACCATTGTGGAAGAATTAGTTGCCGCAAGTTGGCATGGAAAGGCCAATCGATTGAGCCAAGAGCATGGCGTCCATTGGGACATCATCGATGAAGCAGCGGAAGCTTCATGGAAAAAACAGACCGATCAACTGATGATCAAGCTTCTCCGCAAGTCCTCTCCTTCACCAGATAGGCCTCACACTTTACGAACAAGGAGCGATCTTCGTCCGTCGGCTGGCCACATCATCCATCAGCGGCGGAGCGCTGTGGCGTTCGACGGCAAGACGTCGATTTCTGCCGCGATGTTCTTTCAGATGATGCTGCGTGTCATGCCGCGAGCCGAAGGTCCGCAGTTGGAACGGCCGATGCCGTGGGATGTCTGGCCCTATGATCCGGCGATTCATCTCATGATTTTTGTTCATCGTGTGGAGGGGCTCACGCCCGGATTGTATGTTCTCGTCCGCGACAGCAAGAAGCTGTCGTTCATTCAGCAAGCCATGAATCCTGAATTGGTCTGGACTGTCGCTCCAGGCTGTCCCGAAGGGTTGCCGCTCTATTGGCTCCTGGAGGGTGATGCGAAAAAACTGGCGGTACAGGTGAGTTGCCATCAAGACATTGCAGGCGACAGCGCCTTCTCGTTCGGCATGGTGGCGGAATTCGAGGGTACCTTGCGGGATCGCGGTGCCTGGTGGTATCCACGGATGTTTTGGGAAGCGGGATTGCTCGGGCAAGTCTTATATCTGGAAGCCGAAGCCGCCGGAGTACGGGCGACGGGAATCGGCTGCTTTTTCGATGATCCGGTCCACGAGATCGTCGGGATTCAGAATTTGGCTATTCAATCCCTCTATCACTTTACGATCGGTGGGCCGGTTGAAGATCGACGCTTGCAAACCTTGCCGCCGTACTATCATCTGCGGCCCGGTTTGTGAGGCTCGATGACCGTGAGGTAGCTATGTTCAAGATCAAGAAAAAAGCCGAGAAGCAGAAGCGGACGGTGCTCTATAACATCGTCGAAGACTATTCCGAGTTCGACGCTCCGGGCAATGTCACCGTCTGTGCGATGACGGAAGCGGAGGATCTCCCGATACACGCGAAGATCCTTGCAGAAAGTTACGACGTGCCGCTTGAGAGGATGACGGCCTTGCTGACAGAAGGAGGAACCTATGTGTATCCGGAAGTCGGTGGTATTTTCGCGCGAGGATTATTGGCCTGTTGGATTGATCTTTCGGGGCACGCGCCCAAACAAACCTGGACGTTGGACTTGATGCAATTCACAGAAGCGGAGCAGTTGGCTCGGACCAAATCAGTGCCTCTGCTCGATGCGGCGTTGGAGGTCTTTCATAGGACACTACCCGACGAGCTGAAAGCCAAACTCAAGCAGAAAAATCTGGGATTGGATTACCGAACGTTGGATCGGGCCGTCGCCAAGGGCGGTGACATCACATACATCGATTTCCGAAAGGACTGGTCTCCGCATTTCAAGCGGCTCTGCATCATGCCGGATGGTCGGCTTGTCGAAACCGGGGGGCTAGATGAGTTTGCCCAACTGCACGGCATCACAATGGCTCAGGCAAAAGCGCTTATTGAACAAGGTGGCACGCTCGAGGTGAACGGCGAAGTGTTGGCCTGCCAGATCGTGAACGGTCAGCCCGCGGTGGCGCGGTTCAGCGCAAAGAACTACGACAAGGCGAAGGACTTGGTCTCCTCGAAGGGCCTGCACTTGATGGACGCGCTCAGTCAAGTGGGATACAGTGATCCGGTGATGATGCGAGGGCTTGCACGGAAGGCGTTGAGTGCGCGCCCATGACGGGCGTGGTTCTTTATTCCAGCGGAAGGTCTGTCTATGAAGGCTTGGGGAATCTGTTGAAGCGTTTGTGAACCGTTACCCACGATAACCATATAACATGCCGCGGTTCTGTAGCGGTTGCGGCAAAAGACTTGAGTGTCCCACAAAATTGCTTAACGGAAGCATGGGAGCGATAGAGATGCCGGCTAGTAAGGCCCAGAGGAACTCACGCTGTAGCTTGACCCCTGTGAAAAGTATAACCTTCCGAGATGCCTCGCTGCCCATGAGCGATCTTCTCAAAGCGCGAGTGCGTGGGTCAACATATCTTGAGTCATGGTTGGGAGTAAGAGAGAGGAGGTGCTTACACCTAGGCGGCGAGTTCTTCCTTCACCGCCTCTAGGAGCTTATTAATGTCGAAGGGCTTTTCAAAGGCGCGCCGAGCGCCGAACAGTTTGGCGACGTCCAGGAAGTTGTGATCGCCTTGCGCTCCCGTGATGGCGATCACTTTGGCATCGAGATATTCGCGGGTCAGCTGAAGCGTCGCTTCCAGACCGTCCGTTTCGGGCATCAACAGGTCCATGATCACGAGATCGACGGGCTCCTTCTGGTAGAGCGTGAGTCCCTTACGGCCGTCTTCTGCTTCAAGCACGCGGTGCCCTGCCTTGACAAGGACCTCTTTCAGCAGTCCTCGAATAGATTGTTCATCATCAATAACGAGTATGGTAGCCATATGCTCTACTGATTTTTTCTGATCTTACCTGGTGCCCTTAAGACAGTCTAGAAAGAAAATGATTTCTGAGCTAGGTGCAAGCGGTGAATTGAGGATGAGTCCAATCGGCCTCATTTGCTCATGACAGGGGCAGACCTCATGTGCGCAGCGTAACGACTTCCTTTTTGCGAATGAAGGTAAAAGCATACAGATTTAATGTCTGAATGAATGTAAGGGCATACAGTTCTGATAAGCACGAGCCTATTTTGATCTCCTAGGGACAATATCGTTTGACCAAGTTTTTGATTTTTGTTACAAGGCGAAACGTTTGTTCCAATGATTACCATCTATTTAATTGAGGAGTTGTTTCAGTGAATACGACGGATCAGTCCAAGTGGGCCTGGAGTAGACGAGCGTTTCTTCAGGTTTCTTTGATAGGGACTCTCTTGCTGAGCGGACGGCTGGTCGGTCCTCAGCCCGCGCAGGCTCGTGAGCTTCCGGAAGGCAGACTGGCGTTGGTGAATGTCTGGACCAATGAGCGGCTGGACGTCACCTACCGCGACGAAGACGGAAACTATGACCTTGCGGCGCTCGACGATGTGAATTACCTCCTGCGGTGCCATTACACGGATGAAGTCGGGGCGATCGACGTTCGAGTGTTGGAGCACGTGAATCTCGTACAGAATAAACTCGGCATCCAGGAAGAGGTTCATGTAATTTCCGGTTTTCGGTCTCCCGAGTACAATGCCATGTTGGTTCGGACCGATCGACATGTCGCCAAAAACAGCTTGCATATGCAAGGGCAAGCCATCGATCTTCTCATTCCCGGTGTTCCTACGACAAAACTCCGCCAAGCCGCGCTCGAACTGCGGTACGGCGGCGTCGGCTTTTACAAACGTTCGAGCTATGTGCATTTGGATTCCGGTCCGTTCCGGTATTGGCATAGCTAATGTTCAATTACTGCCGCACTGGAATCTCTTCTCTTCCGGAATCTCCCTCCGCCATGAGCGGGAGAGTGGTGCTTTTGTCTTGGAGGTTCCGTCCTATGCTTGTCGCTTCAGCATAAGGACCGAAAGAGGTGGGAGGGTGATCGCCAGGGAGTAAGGGAAGCCGTGGCTCGGGGTTTCGGCAGCATGCATACCGCCTCCATTTCCGATGTTGCTGCCGCCGTACGCGATCCCGTCAGTGTTGATCAGTTCCCGATACCAGCCTGCTTCCGGGACGCCGATGCGGTAACCGTAACGGGGTACTGGTGTGAAGTTACATGCGCAGAGGATCGCTTCATTCGTGCTTTTAGCCTTACGAATGTAGGCGATGACCGAATTGTCCGTATCGCTGAAGTCGATCCACTGGAATCCGCTCCAATCGAAGTCGACCTCGTGTAGTGCCGGTTCTTGACGATAGAGCCGGTTCAAGTCACCGATCAGGCGTTGTAATCCCCGATGCGGCTCTCCCTCGCAGAGATGCCAGTCCAAGCTGGTGTCATGATCCCATTCCCGCCATTGGCCGAACTCTCCGCCCATGAAGAGCATTTTCTTGCCGGGATGGCCGTACATATAGCCGTAGAGCAGCCGGAGGTTGGCAAATCGCTGCCATACATCGCCGGGCATTTTATCCAATAAGGTTCGCTTGCCGTGGACTACCTCGTCATGAGAAAGGGCAAGGATAAAATTCTCGCTGAAGGCATAAAGGAGTCCGAAGGTAATTTGGTTTTGATGGAATCGACGGTAAAGAGGGTCGTACTGGAAAAAGGCCAGCATGTCGTGCATCCACCCCATGTTCCACTTGAACGTAAAACCGAGTCCTCCTGCATAGGTCGGTCGAGACACACCCGGCCAGGCCGTGGATTCTTCCGCGATCGTGACGGCTCCCGGAAATTCTCGATGGATGAGGACGTTGAGCTCTTTCAACAGTGAGACGGCTCCCAGGTTTTCCTTCCCGCCAAATTCATTCGGAATCCATTCACCGGCTTTTCGGCCGTAGTCGAGATAGAGCATGGACGCCACGGCGTCCACGCGCAATCCGTCGATGTGGTATTTGTCCAACCAGAAGAGTGCGCTGTTCAAGAGAAAGGTGCGCACTTCGACTCGATCGTAATTGAAAATTCGGCTGTGCCAATCGGGATGATAGCCGCGTCGCGGATCGGCATGGTCATAGAGGTGTGTGCCGTCGAACAACGCCAATCCATGGGGATCGTCCGGGAAATGCGCCGGGGCCCAGTCCATGATGACACCGAGCCCGGCTTGATGAGCCGCATCGATGAATGCCATGAATCCACAAGGATCTCCATACCGGCTGGTGGCGGAAAAATAGCCGGTCGCTTGATAGCCCCAGGATCCGTCGAAGGGATGTTCCGTCACCGGCAGCAGTTCCAAGTGCGTGTATCCCAGATCTTTTGCGTAAGGGATCAGCGTTTCCGCCAGCTCTTCATAGGTCAGCCAACGATTGTTCTCTTCCGGCACCCGCATCCATGATCCAAGATGGACTTCATAGATGGAGAGGGGGGCGGTCAGCGGATCCCATGCTGCTCGAGCGGCCATCCACGTCTCGTCATGCCAGGTGTAGGCGGACACGTCACGCACGATCGACGCCGTTCGTGGGCGGAGCTCGCTTGCGAAGGCGTAGGGATCGGCCTTTCTGAGCACATCGCCATGTTCTCGGGACCGAATCTCATATTTGTAGAGCGTGCCTTCCGGCAGGTCGGGAATGAACAGTTCCCAGAGCCCGGTCGAGCCTCGACTCGTCAGGGGATGGCGGAGACCGTTCCAACCGTTAAAGTCGCCGATCACGCTGACACGTGAGGCGTTGGGAGCCCACACCACGAAATGCACTCCGGAGACGCCGGAAACGGTCCGGATATGGGCGCCGAAAGTCTCGTAGGCTTTATAGAGAGTTCCTTCGGCGAAGAGGTGCAGATCAAAATCCTTCAACAGCGGGGGAAAGGCATAGGGATCATGAATATCCGCAACGGTCCCGTCCTGGTATGTGACGCGAAGCTTGTAGGACGGCGCCTGTGTGATCTCCGGAAGAAGGGCTTCATACAGCCCTTCCTCATGAAGACGCGACATGGGCCACAGGCTGGAGTCGAAGACAACCTCTACATCCTTGATGTGGGGAAGCCAAGCACGGACCGAGAGGAACGGGCGGCTGTCGATCATCGAGGCATGCGGGCCTAGAATCGAATGAGGGGCCCAGTGGGTTCCCGCAATGAGGCGATCGAGGTCATCTTGTTGAAGGGTCGGCTCAAGGGGCATCACATTATCCTACTGGCTACGACGTTGATTAGGAAGGACAAAATATTCTCCGTGACGGCGCTGGGGGACATATCAGAAGGACGACTCCGATTGCATTGTCGAGAGCGGCCCCGGATAATGCGGTGGCTCGTCGGTTAATCCCTTTCGTTTCGTAATGAGGACATACATGTCGTCTCTGACTCTGGCGCTCCTCATTTTCGGCTTGTGCTATGTGCTCATCATGACCGAGCGGCTCCACAAGACCATTGTGGCCTTGTGCGGAGCGGCACTGATGATCAGCCTCGGCGTCGTGTCGCAAGAGGAGGCATTTTATTCCCATGAGTTCGGAGTGGACTACAACGTCGTCTTCTTGCTGATCGGCATGATGGTGATCATCAACATCGTACGGGAGACCGGGCTGTTTGAGGTCTTGGCCATTTGGGCGGCACAGCGGGCCAATGCCAAGCCCTTCCGCCTCCTGGTGTTGTTGGCCATCTTGACGGCCGTATTCTCAGCCATGCTCGACAATGTTACCACCGTCCTCCTCATGGCTCCGGTCACGCTTGCCATCACCAAGCGGTTGGAGTTGAACCCTGTCGCCTTTTTAATGACCGAAGCCCTGGCCTCCAATATCGGTGGGACCGCCACACTTGTCGGGGATCCTCCCAACATCATGATCGCGAGCAAAGCCGAGCTCAGCTATCTCGATTTCATCTTTGTCCTGGGGCCGATCGTCATCGTGATCATGACGATATTCTTAACGGTATTGTGGCTGATCTTTGGGCGAACGATGACGGTCGCACCCCATCTCCGGGAGGCCGTGCTTGCGCTGAGCTCACGTGAGGCAGTGCCGGATAAGGCGTTCCTACGGCGGTGTCTCTTTCTGCTGGCGGTCATCAATGTGGGATTCTGCCTGCACTCGCTGGTCCATCTCGAGCCGGCGACGATCGCGTTACTGGGGGCGAGCCTATTTATGGTGATCGGGCATGCCAGACGAAAATCCGACGATACGGAGGAGTTGACCTATCTGGCTGAAGTGGAATGGAAGACCATCTTCTTTTTCATCGGACTGTTTATTCTGGTGGGGGGACTCGTCAAGGTGGGAGTCATTCGGTATCTGGCTGATCAGCTGGTTGCGGTGACGAGGGGCAATCTCACCGGATCCACGATGGCGGTGCTGTGGGGATCGGCCATGCTTTCCGCCGCGGTCGACAATATTCCCTATGTCGCGGCGATGAATCCGTTGATCGTCGATCTTGCCCGATCCCTGCATCCGGAAATCGCCGATTATGCGACGCTGGTCCATCAACCGGATATTATTCCGCTCTGGTGGGCCTTGGCGTTGGGGGCCTGCTTGGGAGGCAACGGGACCATCATCGGTGCCAGTGCCAACGTCGTGATCGTGGATATCGCTCGGAAGGCGGGCTACCGGATCACCTTTTGGCAATTCTTCAAGTATGGCCTACCCGTGATGATCGGATCGGTGGCACTGAGCGCGATCTATCTGTGGCTGGTGTTCCTGCGGTGAGCGGTTGATTCGCCGTGCCGAGGAACGAGCTGGTGGGTTAAGAGAAACGTCATTCCTCGGCCTCTTCTAATGACCGTATGTTCCAGTGCGGCGTTGAAGGACAGGAGGGAGGCTGGGAAAAGGGAGAAGTTTTCCCTGCCACGTCTGGTCGGAAGAAGTCTGCACGCAATCTTTCTCCGATTTCTCTGGAAGCGTGAGCGTGAACGTTGTTCCCTGGCCGACCGTGCTCTGTGCTTCGATCGTCCCGGAATGCTCTTGAACGATCTGATGGACGATGGACAGGCCGAGCCCGGTCCCTTCATGCTCCGTACTCTCGTGTTTCGTCGTAAAGAATGGGTCGAATATGTGTGGAAGGTTTTCGGGAGAGATCCCACTGCCGGTATCAGTCATATCGAGCTGTATCCAGCGGGTGCCATCGAGACGCGTAAGCGGACGCGTTGTGACGGTCAGTCGCCCTCCGCTGGCTTTCATGGCATCGATGGCGTTCAAAATGAGGTTCATGAGTACCTGTTTGATTTGCTGGCGGTCAACCATGGTACGAGGGAGCTCTTCCGCCAAGCGTCTCTCGATCGACACGCTCAAATTGCCGGCTTTGACTTCTAGGAAGTGCAGGCACGAGCTGACGATCTCGTTCAAAGATTCCAACGAAAATTTTGGCTTCATATAACGCGCGTAGTCGAGGATTTCCTCGATAAGTCGCTCGATTCGAGCGACATCGTCGGCAACGACCGAACTGAATGAGTCCATGAATTCAAGGTCGTCCCGTCGAGACGGCGCCAGCTGAATAAACGTCTTGATGGATGTGAGCGGATTTCGTATTTCATGGGCGAATCCACCCGCGATGGTTTCTAAGGAGCGAAGTCGATCCGCCCGTCGGACGAGAAGCTGTGAACGCTTCCAGTCTTCATAGAGCATGGCATTATCGAGCGCGATGGCAGCGCTGTTTGCCAACGAACGAAGGAGATCGAGCTCGTCCTGAGAATAGAATGCCAAAGAAGGCTTGTGTCCGAGGTTTACAAAGCCTATGAGCCGAGCTTTGTTGACGAGGGGAAGACACACTTCAGAGTCCATCTTTGTGAAAGTCTCGATCAGGGTCATCCTACGTGTGGGATCTCGTTCTAAAAACCCATCTTCAAGCTCTTCCTTGACGATCGGTTGGTTGCGCTCGAGCAGGAAGCCAGCGAACGATTCATGACTCGCCGGTCGGATGGCATCGGCTTGGGCTTCGTCAATCCCGTGTGATGACTTCAAAATGTAATATCCTTGTTCCTTCTCAAGGAGAAAGAGCGAGATTTTCTCGATCTTCATGACGGTTTGCAGTGTGCGGACGATCTCGGTCTGCAAGTTGGCAAGGTTTAGATTCGTCACGATTGCGTGGTTGAAACGCGTCAAGGTGTTGTAGGCATCGTATCGGCTGGGGAAAAGAGCTTTGTTGAGGGCAGATTGAAGGCGTGGCTGGATGGTGACATATAAGACAGTAAAAATTACGGTTGCCACGATGAGAGAGCTGGCCAGGATGGTGGGAGCGAGGTCATGCAGCATATCTGCGACAAATATCAGGGCGAACGTAAAAGGAATGAGCGGGAGGTAGGTGGCACTCGTTGAGACGAACAGCGCAGCATCGAGGAGCTGATAGCGTAAAATAGCGACTGTGACGACAACGGTCAGGAAAAAAATCGGAACATATCCGAAAGGATAGAGCTCATACCCGAATGTCGGAAGAAAATCGACAGAGCCGAGGTAGGCGATCACGAACGCGACCAAGACGAACTTCACCTGCTGACGCTTGATGGGTGAGGCTGTCGCCCCATAGGTACGAACATAGTCAGAAAATGCCACCGCCATGTAGGATAAAAACAGGATAAAAAATGGCACACTGGCTGGTCCCCACTTCGGGAAGTATCCCCACCAGTAGGTATATACGCCTGTCACGAAATCTTGATGAAAGAGGACGGCGATGGCCAAGAGGGTTGCGAATCCATAACCGACCCAAATCGAACGAGCGCGATGAAGCTTCAGGAATTCCGCGGAAAATGCGTAGAACGAGACCGATATGTACATGACACCGACATTGTCAATCTTAAACCAGATCAACGCTAGGTTCTGCGTGGTCGCACACAGACCAAGGCCTGTTGCGACGAGCCATAAGGTGATGCTGGTGCAAAGCACCAGGAAGTGTCGATGTGCGAGAGACTGTCCATTGGCTCGATAGACCAGGATCCCAAGTCCGAGGGTGACCATCCCCATGAGGAACATGGGGATGGCATGGTGATTAAGTACGTAAGCGGGATCGCTGGTCATAGGGCGTCTTGTGGGACTCGGCTCTGTGCAATGTGAAGCAACTGGGCGTCGGTAATGTAACCCCTCGAGTTTCGAAAACGAGCGAGGCGGAAACCGAGCCTACGGCCGGCAGCAATGATGTGTGACGCATGCGACGGATCGGCTTTACCGAGCGAGTAGTGGCCTTCCCATCCGATGGCGGTCAAGATCATGGTCTCGGAAAGGCAGCCCAGTGCTTCCCCTTCAGCAAGATCGAGGTCGAAATGCACACTGACGTCGGGCGTTTGCACCACGGCGGATTCGATGACGACGACATCGGGTCGCAGATGCGGGATCTCCTCAGACACGTTCTTTGGTTGGGCTGCGTCGATCACGATCGCACCGGGCTTCAAATGGCTTGCGGTCACGAGAATATTTGGATTGTTCGTTGCGGCGATGACGATGTCTGCCTCGCGTACCCGATCGAGGTTGGTCATCCCTTCCACGGCTGCGCGCGCATTCGCTAATTCTGCCACTAAATTATGGAGTGCATCCTTCTTTATGTCGATAATAAGAAGTTTTTCGACGAGACGGGCGAGTAATTTTGCGCAGGCAGAACCAACCGAACCGGCTCCCCCGATGATGGCCGCCGTGGCATGCGGTAGACTGAGATTAGTCAGGGCCGCAGCGTGGAGAACATTTTGGACGGCGATCGCAGCCGAATGAGGATTTCCTGTCGTGAGTCCAAGGCGAACCTTTTTCTCTAGCTCCTGTCCGTCACGCGTCACGATTGAGGTGAACGCCCCTAACCCGGCGATTGACGCCCCCATTTTTTCTGCAAGTTGAACGGTCTGCAGCACGCGTAGCCGAGCAAGCCGAGGGTCGCGAATCATCTGTTCCGTGGTCAGCGGAGAAATCAACATGGCGCCAGTCGTTGGTGTGCCATCTGCCAATTTAAGACCGGTGATATAGGAAGCGACAAACGGCCATTGGTATCGGAACCACCGTTCCACCACGTGCGAAGGCAGGAAACGGGCGAACGGGAACTTCCGTGGGACATCGCTCAGTGTGCGGGGATGGCCGATGAACGCGAATGTAATGGGTGTGACGAAGAGACGAGCGAGAGGGCCCGGAAAAAATCTGATAACTAAATCGCGAAGGACTTGTACAAGCAGGCCTAAGCTCTGCCAGAGCATTCTTATAGAGAACCCGCTTGTGTCTTTCTTGCATGATGAAGCGTTGAGGTCGGCGTTCATGTTCTGCGTGAATTGTGCAGGAAGGCCTTGAATGTCGACGTTGCCTAAGCTGGAAATTTGTTGACCAAAACCGGTCGGTAAGCGATAGGAGAGCTGATAGGGGTTATCGGTAATGAAAAAAGAGAGGATCGAGCGAGGGTTTTTAGTGATCAGTGTTTCACGGACTGCCTGGCGAGTGGAACCTTCAGATGCCTCGAGGGCTCGCAGATAGGTTTCTAATTCCTGCAGGGCCGAGCCAAGCACCCGCCGCTCCATCGTCTGCAGCGGTAAGAAGCTCACATCAATACGAAACTGGGAAGTTGAACTGTCGATTTCTTTTTCCACGGCCGTAACTCGACCGGTCAATGGCAGGTACGCGACATTGCGGCTGAAGTAGAACAGTCCGTAAACGGTTGTGCCTACTATGGAGTCGCAATCGCTCCAAAATGAAACAGACTGCAGATCCAGTTCCTGTGTCACGCCTCGGGTCAATGTTCCTTGAAAATCCACAATAACGGGCACACTTACGGCAAGCCTGTTTGTTGTGAGCGCCTCCATCACATATTTCTCCTGTTCAATTTGAGCTCGGCCAAAGACGAGCGCGGTCGTTGATTATCCTCGTGTTCGCGACGTGGCAAAGGTCGCATCACTCAAACCTATATTCAGAACCTCTTCTCTTCTCGGCTTGGAGCAAGATTGAACGCATTAGAGTAGGCAGTGCCCGAGAGTGTCAATTGTAAGGAATACGTACATGATTAATACATTAGGGTGCCTATGCAAAACCAGAGGGCCGATCGGCCCTACGTCGGGTCTGATGGATTTTGTGAATTCACTCGCCTGTTCGGCGGTTCATTGATATGCCTGACTGAAAAAACGGAACTGAGCCTCAGAGAGATTACGGTTCAGACGACGTCGAAAGGAGAGTGGGCTGATGAACGCACCAGCGGCATGTCGGACAACATGGGCACCTGCTCGTTTCGCAGATTGGATAGACTATAGGAGCGTCCTTCTGATTGCGAATATGTTCCTGATCAGTGCCAACCCAAGCATGGTATCTGCCGGTGCGTTCAGGATTTTTGATCATAGCGCTTCCGCTACCGCTCAAGGTGGCGCCTTTGCGGCGCAGGCCGACGATCCGTCCGCCGTCTACTTCAACCCGGCCGGCATGACGCAACTGAGTGGTATACAAACCAGTGCCGGGACCCTGCTGATCGGTGGAGCTACCAGCTACACCAGCTCCGCCGGAGCAACGGCACGTGGAGATTTCGATGGTAGTGTGGCCTTTCCGCCCCCGAGCAACTTTTATATTACGGCCCATCTGGGGAGAACCGGAGTAGCCCTATTGGAAAATTTTTCGGCCGGGCTTGGCGTCATTTCTCCGTTTGGCCTTCTCTACGGGTATTCCAATGACGCACCGTTCGCCACCGCGGCGTTACGCCAGTCATTGCCCCTGATCGACATTAAGCCGACGCTGGCCTATAAGGTGAATGACTACGTGTCGCTCGGTCTCGGTGCGGACATCTATACCTTCGCGCCATTTTTGCGTTCCGGAGAGGTTTCGACGAGCTTTCTTTCATCTGGTGGACCGGGCTTGCCTCCGCCCGGAACTCCGATGGAGATCACGGGCAGTGATACAGCTGCCGGGTTTAATGTGAGTGCCTTGTTGACTCCGTTGCGGAATGCCACTGGACACCCGGTGGTCAATGTGGGCTTGGTCTACCGCACTCAAGCGACACTCCATTTGGATGGTCAGCTTCTTGCCAATGGCATTCGTGTGGCCGATGCATCGACCACGCTGGTGCTTCCCCAAATATTTACGGCAGGCATCGCCGTATGGCCCATCCGGGATAACGCACGCGAATGGAAGATTGAATTGGATGTCGACTATACCGGATGGAGATCAGTGCGAAGTCTCGATGTGCGCCTCTCTACAGGAACCACCATCCCATTTCCGCAGAACTGGCGCAGCGTCTATACGATCATGGTCGGTACCGAGTATAAGTGGCTCAACCCGGCGCTGCTGCCGAACTGGGAAGTCGCCTTACGAGGGGGCTACTGGCATTCCCAGACGCCAATTCCGGATCAATCGTTCACGCCCACCATTCCGGATGCGGATCAGCATGCCGTCTCAGGAGGACTGGGTTTGCTCTGTAAAGGGCCGGGCCGTTTTCTGGGCGTGATCCCGTGCGGGACGACCAATGGTCCATTGTTCTTACCGAAAGCAATCGGACTGGATCTAGCCTATCAAGCCATATTCTATGAACCACGAACCGTCACGGGGAGTCAGCACCCCATCGCCATCCCCGGTGTCGTGAACGGAACGTACAACACCACGTATCATGTTGGGTCGATCAATATCCGGGTCAATTTTTGATTACTTCCGCTTTCCAGTAGACAATTTCCGAAAGCGCGTGATTGGTCGTGCGTAGTTCGACAGCTTGCCGGATTTCCTCACTCGTTTCGGTCTCGATCCGGCAGGACTGTAGTTGTTGCGTGGATGTGCAGAGGCCGGCGTTCTATTGCAGACCTTCCAGCTCCTTATCCAGTGGATGCGAGCGCTGCAGAGAAGTGATTCAAGGTTTACCTGCAACGGTCAGACCAAGCGTTCCATCACTCATCGTGCGGATGTGCAGTGCTTTGGTATCGGCGAACACGCCGATGCCCTGGACCGACTCCACGGTGCCGTGCATCGAGACGGATGGACTGAGTGCTCGATTCAGTGTGGTGGCCAGAAGGCCTCGCACCCGGTCGGTTGCTGCAGTCACTCCGAGAATGGATTCGCTGGCGATCAGATCTCGAAATGTCGAGAGGTCAAGCCAATCGACCGTTTTCTGTAGGAGCGCTTCCGTCGCGAAGTCATAGCGGAGGCCGCCGAACGAAACCGTCTGTGTGAGTGAGTTCATTTCGGGTTTTCCGACAAAATACACGTGGCCGATCGCGTCTCCGGAGAAATCAATTCGCATCACCACTTGGTTGCCGCCATTGCCAAAGATCGCGGCATTTGTAATGAGAAGGAAATACCCTTTCTTAGCGACGGTTTTCCCCGTGAGCCGGTTCGCAAGGGTCTTGGACAGCGAGGCATAGTCCATCGGGATGTCCGTGACGACGTGGAATTTAGTAGGGGTTAATCGGTTTGCAAGTGTTGTGGGGAGTGTGCCATAGAGCCGAGCATCGGCGGCACCGTGGAATCCCGTAGAAGTTGGTGGAGTGTCGAGTGGAGGAAGGGCCGCAACTGCAGCGGGTGGTTCCTGCCCGAAGACGATAATCGGTTTCGCGGTGACCTGGATGGTGTCTTCGACAATGGGGCCGACCCCTGAGAAGCCACTATGTCGAACTTTGTCGGTATTGAACTGGAGCCAGGCATCCGGTTCTAACGGGATAGGGCTGCGCAGTGTATTCCAGGCATCTTCCACATGAGCTTTGACCGTCAGCGCGTTGATGCGATCGACAGCGCGGCCAAGTCCTGCTCGAGCGATGTCTGCGAGCCGATGTGTGAGTTCCTGGGTCACGTCGGTATCGGCGATGGTGATTTTGCAGGGATCAATAGTGTTCACCGCCACGCTGGCGACTGATGCGGTCAGACCATAAGTCGGAGTCAGCTCAGTCGCGATATTCCCATGCAGCGTGGCCCTTCGTGGCCATTCATTGCCGTCGCCGCAGTGAAGCGAATGGGCTCCGATTTTATATCGAAGGCCGGTGACGACAAATAGTTGAGAGCCGGGAAGTTCCACTCCTTTCCACCAGTCACGAAGCATGACGCCCGAATTTGTGTCGTTGACTCGGTGAACGCCGGTCGGTGCCATGGTAAAATCATCTCGCTCTGCATAGTATTTGTATTCGGCGCCTTTGGGATGTTTGATGAAGCTCCCCCAATGATCGA
The DNA here is from genome assembly GCA_002083365.1 of Nitrospira sp. SG-bin1. NCBI lineage: Bacteria > Pseudomonadati > Nitrospirota > Nitrospiria > Nitrospirales > Nitrospiraceae > Nitrospira > Nitrospira sp. SG-bin1. The sequence continues at coordinate 40,471 of LVWS01000015.1, forward strand.
ATTTCTTCGGCACCTCATCGTTGGCGGCAGTAAGAAACGGTGACAGATCGACATAGACGGGAACGCTGATACTGGATTCCGGGGCCGGAGAGAGTGGGTTCGGTGTCGCCGGTAGCAGCAAAGGCGTTGGTGGATGAACGACAGGGTTACTGAGTGCGATGCAGCTCGTCAAAGACAGCAATAAGGAAAAGGCTACGAGAGGATTGCTTGCCGATTTGGGAACCATCTGCTTTACCCCTTCGATAATCAGTGATCGTGAGATGTCTGGCCTCAAACAGTCTCAAATTGTGGAACGTGAGACTAGTGGTGAAGAAACGAAGCTAGGATACCAGAAACACATGACTGTTTGTGAGGTCAAAATGAGAGGAAAGCCGACGCCGACTTTATGGCAAGTTCAGGATGGGCAAAAGTACTTCGCAACCCTTCTTACACCTAATTAAATCCATCCAGTCAGCCTGTTGCGGCAGAAGAAACATTCTTCACGGAATGGAAACTCCTTTTGGAATAAACACTTCGTCGCCCAGCTTCGCGATGAGCTCTTCTCCGCCGTGCGTAAGCCTGCCATCCATAACCGTCACCAGTTCGTTCGCGACATGGACGAAGTCATTCCACTCCCGTCCTAGCGGATCGGTGAACAGATCACAGGAATAGCCTCGCCGGATCCAGTCTTGAGCCACCTGGTCACGATCGAAGGGTACAGGGAATCTCTGGCGGGTGAGATGCGACATGTGAATTCTGATTTCTAATTTCGGGAGAGCCACGGTTCTTTTCATATGAGCTTGAGTCCAAGAGGAATAGTTCAGCCATTTGCCCTCAACCTAACTTATTCTCTCATCTGTTCGTTGGCCATCCAGTTGGAATAACGACCAGATACACTGTGGGGTCACTGTGAAAGTATATGGTCTTACCTCTACCCTGAACGACTAAGGAAATTGTGCGCGCCAGTGATAGGTGTGTCAAGGAACGTGATCGCTTCGTGGAAGCTGATGAGGTGGGACAAGCGACACACGGGAGCCATCAGTGATGATGCGCGAAGGAGGGTGCTTCGTGGTGCTGCTCCGTCAGTTTCCGAAGGTCGCAGTGGATATCGTCGGGATCGCAGCACTCGGTTTCGAGCTGGATGGTCATGTGTTTGATGCCGAAGTCGGTTGTGATTCGGTTTTGGATCAACTGCAGGAGTTCCAGCGGAGGGCGATGGCGTTCGATCATGACATGGCTCGTCAGCATGACGAGGCGGGGTTCCACGGCCCAGATGTGCAGATCATGTACGTTCTTGACGCCGGGAATGGCCTCCATGGTAGCGGCTACTTGAGACGCGCTAATGCCTGGCGGGGTTGACTCCAACAGAACATCCATCGATTCTTTAAAGATCGGCCAGGCTCCTCGGAGAATGACTCCGACGATCAGTAAGCTTACGAGCGGATCCAGGACGGTCCATCCCGTCAGGAGAATGGCCCCACCGCTGACGATGACGCCGAGCGACACCCACGCGTCTCCCAACATGTGCCAGAACGCACTGCGAATATTCAGATCGTCTTTTGCGCCGTGCTGAAGCAAGAGGGCGATCCCGAGATTGGCCAGGAAACTGATGGCGGCGATCGCCATCACCCATCCACCATCGACGGGGACCGGTTGTAGTAGTCGCTTCAAACTGACGACAGCGATGCCAAGGGCGGTTAACAGAAGAATGAAACTGTTCAGAAACGCGGCGATGATGCCGGCGCGGTGATAACCGAACGTCCGGCTTTCCGAAGCGGGGCGGGCGGTAAGGAGATGAGCATAGAGGGCCAGGAAGAGGGAACCCTGATCCACGAGGTTGTGGCCTGCGTCGCTCATCAGTCCGATGCTGTTGAGCAGCCAACCGCCGACAAACTCAGCCGCGATGATCACGGCGTTGAGCGCCAGCGCCAGGCGAAGTCGGGATCGGAGATGGGTATATGACGCCAGGGCCGTCATGCATGACAGTTTCGCACGGGGGACGTCACGCGGCAAGTCTTGCCGGACGTTTGTCTTGATGAACTGTGCAGCTATCGACCCGATTTGGGCGGCGCGCGCTCGCGTAACACTGGATAGTTGGCTTCATCCATTCCAGAGTTGCCGGTCGACAGGTCCGTCGCAATGACGCGGAGCGTGATGCCGTCGGGAACGTCCTTCGATGGCGGCACAAAGAACGGGGCTTCGAAGGTGCGGCTCCCTTCATCATAAAACATTTGCAGCCGTTCGACGACGCGGTCGCCGATCAACACTTCTCCGTAAATACGGATCTTCCGCGAATCCCAATCTCCATGGGGGCGGACCAATGAACCGGACAATGTCCTTACGGAAGCGCGGAGGGTGACATCGTCTCTGGCGATCAAGGCATCACGGGGCTTCGGGCGTTCGATTTGCACCAGATAGCCGTAGAGATGCAGGACGATGCCGTCGTTGGTCAGATCGTGTCCCGGGATCAACAACAAGGTTTGACGTGTTCTCTGTAATGCACGGGGATGAGCAAGCGGCCCTTCGGCGGAGATTTCCACCAACGTCGGTCTCTGCAGTGACAAGGTTATGGTGAACACGGCGGAGGGGCGAGAGCTGTAGATCGGTTCCTCCATCGTGTGCGGTGTGCGCATGATTTGGTTCTGATCGCCGGATTCTCCCTGCTGGAGACCGGTCGCCAGAATCTGCCCGCTTGCGACGTCGGTGATCGTCACGCGCGCGCCACCGACTTCGCGGCCCAACACCATGGCTCCATGCGCGACGACCCGCACGAGCACCGTCGTCGGCCGGGGCCCGTTGAGGGGTGACGTAGGAAGTGTCTGGCCTTGGGCCGGAGTTGTTATGCAAGGGAGCAAGCTGAGCGATAAAATCAGGCCAAGCGGGACAAGGAAAGCCAGCGTCATTTCACCTTGGTGCCGGGATCTACTTCTTCCAAAATGGTGAGCAGTCCGCGCACCTCGGCGTCACCCGCCGCCAGCACCATGCCTTGCGATTCAACCCCCATGAGCTTGGCCGGCTTGAGATTGGTCACGATCACGATGGTTTTGCCGATCAAGGTGTCCGGCTCGTACTTCTTGCCGATGCCCGCCACGATCTGACGCTGTTCCGTGCCGAGGGAGACTTGCAACTTGATCAACTTCTCCGATTTTGGCACGCGCTCGGCGGACAGAATCTTTGCCGTCTTGAGCTGAACCTTCATGAACTCGTCGATGCTGATTTGCGGTGCCGCCGGAGGTTCCGGAGCGGCCGGAGGAGTCGGCGTGGCAGCGGTTGGTTGTGGAGAAACAGATGATTCGGTCACTGGTCGTACTCCTGGTTTTGATTCGATGCGTGGGAACAGAGGATTTCCTATTTTTACTGTTCTTCCAGAAACTCGGTCATCCCAAATTGACTTTTCATCCAGAGGAATCGACCAATCTGGTGATATGCCCAGTTGCTTCTGGATTTCGGTGGCAGCCTTTGGCATATAGGGATACAGATAAATCGAGAGAGCGTATATAGATCTGGCCAATGTGTTAAGGACATTGGAGAGCCGCACTTTGCAATCATCTCTTCTGACCAGTTGCCATGGTTGGGACTTGTCAATGAGGAGATCACATAGCTGAATAATCCACCATAGCCCTGCTAAATCGTCATTAAAACGCAAGTGCTGATGCATGATTTTTTGGGCTCTGCCTTCGATTTCTACTTTAATTAAGTGCTCAGTCTCTTCATATGATATTTCACCACGTTCTGGAATCTTTCCTTCTGTGAATTTATTGACCATTGTGATGGTACGGCTCACAAGATTTCCGATGCCGTTTGCTAGGTCACTGTTCACGCGGGTAATCATGGCGGCTCGGGAAAAGTCTCCATCTTGCCCGAATGGCACTTCGCGCAATAAGAAATAGCGAAACGCGTCGGCACCGAATTCATCGATCATTTTGTTGGGATCGACGACGTTGCCGCGGCTTTTTGACATCTTCTCGCCCTCCACGGTCCACCAGCCGTGGGCAAAGATTGTTTCCGGCAATGGGAGACCCAATGCCATCAGCATCGTGGACCAGTAGACGGCATGCGTCGTCAGGATATCTTTGCCGACGAGATGCACGTTCGCGGGCCAGAATCGGTTGCCTCTTGGGTTGCCTCGAGGGAGATATTCCAAGGCGGAGATGTAATTCACCAACGCATCGAACCAGACATAGGTCACGTAATCTTTATCGAAAGGGAGTTCGATGCCCCACGAGAGTCGGGATATCGGCCTGGAGATCGAGAGGTCGCCCAGTTTCTGGTTTTGGAGAAAACCGAGGACTTCGTTGCGCCGCGACTCAGGGCGAATAAAGTTCGGATGTGCCTTGATGTGCTCGATCAAGCGGTCCTGATACTGCCCCATCTTGAAGAAGTAATTATGCTCGCTGAGCTTCTCGACAGGACGCTTACAGTCCGGGCAGAGTCCGGACTCGACGTCTTTCTCGGTCCAGAAGCGTTCATCGAACGTACAGTACCAGCCTGTGTACGAATCCTTGTAGATCAGCTTCTTGTCGTAGAGCTGTTGCAAGCACCGCTGAACCACTGATTGGTGTTCATCGTCAGTGGTTCTGATAAAGGCGTCGTTCGAGATATTCAGTCGTTGCCAGAGCTTTTCAAACTGTGGGGCCAGCTTGTCGCAGTGGACTTGGGGATCGATACCGGCTTTGGCAGCCGCCTGTTGCACTTTCTGACCATGTTCGTCGAGGCCGGTGAGAAACAACACGTCGCGTCCGCGCAGCCGCCAGTAGCGCGAAAGGACGTCCGCCGCGACGGTCGTATAGGCATGGCCGATATGCGGAACGTCGTTGACGTAATAAATGGGAGTGGTGATGTAGAACGTCGTCTCGTCAGCCATCGCAAGGGCAAGATATCAGGTCGGCGGCGTGTTTGGCTAGGTTGCGGCTTCGGGTGAGACAAGCCCGAGTGCTTCTCTCAAGTGAAGGAACGTCGTTTCCAGCGCCATCTGCACGTTCAAGTGCCGCGTCGCTTGCTGTTCGGTTCGTTCGATGTCGTTCAACAGGATGAGGAGCCTGTCGATGTCCGCTCGTTGGGCGTATCGTTGCAGGTCGGGAAGTTGGTCGAGATGAAGGATTTGATCCCGATCTCCCTCCACCATGACGATGATGAGATCACGGATCCATCGCGCAAGCCACGCGAGCGTTTCTTCGCCGCGGTCGGTCTTGGCCAAGCTTTCCGCTGCCAAGAGCATGGTCGTAATCGACGTCAAGCCTTCCGGCCTCACCAACGCCAGGCATTCGTGTTGTCGTGCGCGAACATCCGCCACGTTCATCGTGAGCGATTCCCCGATACGGCTATCGGCGAAGACAGTCAGAAAACGGGCATCGGCCGGAGGCAGCTCCCGCTTGAGTATCACGGCCGCTTCAACTTGCGTGCGGGCTGGCGTCGTGAAACGGAGTGCTTGGCAACGTGATCGAATCGTGATCGGCAATGCGTGTGGCCGGCTGGTGACAAGGACAAAGAGACTATGACCCGGAGGTTCTTCCAAGGTCTTGAGCAGCGCGTTGGCTGCCCCGATCGTCAGGCGATCCGCGTCGTCAATCAGGCAAATCTTCCGCTCCCCGACGAGCGGCCGATAGACGAACTGCTGTTCGATTTCCCTCACCTGCTCGATCTTGATTTGCGGCGTGGCGGCTTTGGAATCAGGTTCGATGACGAAATAGTCCGGGTGCGTCCGAGCGGCGATCTGGAGGCAGGATCGGCAACAACCACAACTATCCTGAGCTTCTGTCTGCGAGGGTCTCTCGCAACTGAGGGCCTGAGCCAGTCTCACGGCGGTCATCAACTTTCCGATCCTGGCTTCGCCGTAGAACAGATAGGCATGGGCCAGACGTCCATGGCACAAGGCGGCTTGCAGGATGGAGATGGGTTGCGCATGGCCTGTGATATCGGCAAAAGGCATGGCTATCGACCTGTCGAGGTCCGTGAGCGATAGGTCGTGAGCCAGTTCAAGACCAGCTTTTCGACCGTTTGTGTGACAGACTCCAGGGATTGTGCCGCGTCGATCACTCTGATGCGGCGAGGCTCTCGTCGTGCCAAGATCTGAAATCCCGTCCGGACTTTCCGGTGGAACTGTTCGGCTTCTCGATCGAGCCGATTCTGGGCGGCGGCGCCGCTACGGCGCCTCCGGAGTCCAACAGCGACAGGAACGTCGAAGAGCAAGGTGAGCTGAGGAGACAACTTCCCGGTCGCCCAGTCGTTCATCGTGTGCAACACCCGCAGATCCAATCCTCTCCCATACCCTTGATAGGCCATCGTCGAATCTGAGAACCGATCACAGACGACCGTCTTGCCTTGTGCGAGCGCAGGCTCGATGACATGATCCACATGCTGGCGTCGTGATGCAAAAATGAGGTAGGCTTCCGTTTCCGGGGCGAGAGTTTCCGCCGATGGGTCGAGCAGGATACTCCGTAACCGTTCAGCGAGCAATGTGCCTCCCGGTTCTCTGGTATGCAACACCTCCAAGCCCTGCGCGGTCAACCATTCACACAGCTGGCGCGCGTGCGTCGTTTTCCCGCTTCCTTCACCGCCTTCCAGCGTGATGAAGATGCCCGTCGATCGTCTGGCTGGTCTGCCCCTTGAGGATTTCATTTCAATCGGAATTCGGAGGCAGATCCTATGTCAGGTCGCGGTGAATAGCAAGACCAGTACCTTACGGGAATTTCGTCCGACTTCAGTCCATAAGTCATTGAAATTTACAAGAAAACGCTTGCGGGGTCAGTCCGGAACTCTGTAAGATGAACCCACTCAATGTTCTCCTGTTCAATGGGTGTCGGTGATCATGGTCAAGACCGCGTTAAGACGGTATTTTCTGACAGGACTTCTGCTCGTCACTCCTATCTGGGGCACTATTCTTATTCTCAAGACCCTCTTTGTCGCGGTCGACGGCATCTTAGGCGACGCCGTAGCAGAGTTAGTACCGGATCACTATATCCCTGGGCTAGGGATCGTCACGCTGGTCCTCCTCATCTTTTTCGTGGGGTTGTTCGCAGCGAACTTCATCGGGCGCCAGATTGTGGGGCATTGGGAAGATTGGCTTAACCGGCTGCCACTGGTCCGGGGGATTTATTCCACCTTGAAGTCCATGATGGATATTCTGTCTTTTTCGGAGCGCGGCTCGTATCGACGCGTCGTCTTGATCCAATTCCCGAAGAACGGCCATTATTGTTTCGCTTTCGTGACCGGCATGACGAAGGCGGAGACCAGCGCATTGGGTCAAGAGACGCTGATTCATGTCTATGTGCCCACCTCGCCCAATCCGACATCGGGCTATTTTCTGCTCGTGCCGGAACGGGAAGTGACCGCTGTCGATATCAGCATTGAGGAAGCGATGAAACTCATTGTGTCAGGCGGTCTCTATACGCCGTCTGGTGCCGTGGCTTCGGCCCTGAGCGGAGAGGCGAAATGGAGCCAGGTCAAACAGCCGGATGCCGGCGTGCCGATCGGATAAACACCATGTCCGATACTCAATGGCGATCCTCTCATGGTGGGAGATCTCGATGAAACAGTCGGTGGAGCAACAGACGATGGCTTCGCGTATTCCCGGCTTAGGCGTGGTTGTGATGGCGGCCGGATTGGGCAAACGAATGAAGTCCAATCATGTCAAGGTGCTCCATCATGTCGCGGGACGACCGATGGTGCTCTACGCAGTTGATCTGGCCTTGCGGGTGGCAGGCCATCGCACGGCGGTTGTGGTGGGCCATCAAGCGGACCGGGTTCGGCATGTCATTGAAGCAGGCATCGCAGGCAGGTCGGATGCCGGGTCGGTGAGCATTGTCGACCAAGTTGAGCAACTTGGGACTGGCCATGCCGTGATGCAAAGCCGTCCCGCGTTTTATCGGGGCGACGGGGAACATCCCACGAGCTTTCTTATTCTGAACGGTGACACCCCGTTGCTGAAAGATGCGACGGCGCGTGAGCTTTTGCGACTCCATCAATCCCAGGGAGCTACAGTGACGATTCTGACGGCCATGTTGAATGATCCGAGAGGCTATGGCCGAGTCATCCGACGGCAGTCCGGCGGTCATCAAGGTGATATGAATCTGTCCGACGTGCTGAAGATCGTTGAAGATCGGGATGCCACTTCGGCGGAGCGGGCGACGAAGGAAATCAATGTGGGTACCTACGTCGTATCCGGAGAATTTCTCTTTGACGCTCTCGATAAGCTGGAACCACACAACGCACAGAATGAATATTACCTGACCGATATTGTCCGGATGGCAGTCGCGCAAGGCCGGCGCGTTGCGGCTATGACCCTCCAAGACCCCGAAGAAGGGTTGGGAGTCAATACCAGACAACAGCTGGCGGCGGCAGAGCAGGTCGTCCGTCAGCAGATCCGCGAACGCTGGCTTGAAGCCGGAGTGACAATGCGGGATCCTGGCTCTGCGTGGATTGATGCCGGAGTCACCATCGGGAGAGATACGGTGCTCTACCCACACGTGTCCCTCGAAGGCACTACAACCGTCGGTGAAGGGACGACGATCCGTTCCGGAGTCCGCATCACCGATTGCGTAATCGGAAACAATGTCGAGATTCTCGATCATTGTGTGCTGCGCGGATCGCACGTTGAGGACGAAGCGCATGTGGGGCCATTCGCGCATTTGAGACCGGGGGCGATCATGCGGCGGAAGGCGAAGGTCGGAAACTTCGTCGAGATGAAAAAGGCCGAGCTTGGCGAAGGATCAAAAGCAAATCACCTGACGTATCTCGGCGACGCGCGAATCGGGAAGGGCGTCAACATAGGAGCCGGAACAATCACGGTCAATTATGATGGAGTCAACAAACACCAAACAGTGATCGAAGATCATGCGTCGGTGGGGAGCGATACTCAAATCATCGCGCCGATCACCATTGGACAGGGGGCAATCATTGCGGCCGGCACGACCGTCACGCAAGATGTGCCGGCCGATTCATTGGCGATTGCCCGTGTGCCGCAGATCAATCGAGTCGGGTGGGCGGCTAAACGTCGGATGTTGCTGACCGCCGGTATGGCGAGCGAAAACTCAGCGAAGGCTTCCGATAAGCCGGAAGGCCAGAGAGTCAAAAAAGGTCCGAGCGGTAAGAAGAGGCGGCGCGCGAAGTCATCGAAACGCTGATGACGGTGGGTACGTCGTCCACCGGTCAGTCTCGTTAGATCTGGAGCAACGTCATGTGTGGAATCATCGGATACGTCGGCAACCAAGATGCGGTTCCGATTCTCATCGGAGGATTGGCGAAGTTGGAGTATCGTGGGTACGATTCCTCCGGTGTCGCGGTCATGCAGGGAGAAAAGATCGCCGTCAGGCGGAGCGTGGGCAAGCTGATCAACCTTCAAAATTCGCTCAAAGCCAACGAACTTACCGGAACGGTCGGAATCGGCCATACTCGGTGGGCCACTCATGGGAAACCTTCCGAACAGAATGCCCATCCGCATCGGTCGAAAGGATGCGTGCTGGTGCACAACGGGATCATCGAAAACTATCAGGAGCTGAAGCAGCAATTGCAAAAAGACGGTTACAAATTCCAATCGGAAACCGATACGGAAGTCGTCGCCCATTTGATCGATAAGTATCTTCAGCGCGAAAACAAGCTGGCCGATGCCGTGCGGCTGGCGACGAAAGACGTCAGAGGCAGCTATGCATTGGCCGTCATCTCGGAACGGGAACCCGGCACGTTGATCGCCGCACGGTCAGGTTGCCCGTTGGTCGTCGGTCGGACCAAGCACGCGTCCTATGTGGCCTCGGACGTCATGGCGATGCTCGCGCATACGCGAGAAGTGACGTATCTCGAGGAAGGGGATGTCGCGGTCGTGACCCAACACTGCGTGGACATTACGGACGGCGAGGGCCATGCCGTCTCGCGTAAGTCCTCCACGATCACCTGGGATGCCTCGGCGGCGGAGAAAAGCGGATATCCCCACTTCATGCTGAAAGAGATCCATGAACAGCCGCAAACGATTCTTGATACCATGCGTGGTCGATATTCCTATGAGACCGGGGAGGCGGATCTGCCGGACATCGGCCTGACGCCAAAAGAATTCGCCGCGGTTGAGCGGATCTGGATCGTCGCCTGCGGAACGTCCTGGCATGCCGGACAAGTGGGAAAGTATCTGTTTGAAGAAATGGTCCGTGCCCCGGTTCAGGTGGACATCGGCAGCGAGTTTCGGTATCGCGATCCGCTCGTCGGGAAAAATGACTTGTTCATCACGATTTCTCAATCCGGAGAGACGGCCGATACACTGGCTGCCGCGCGAGAGGCGAAGCAAAAGGGCGCACGCGTCGTCTCCATCGTCAACGTCGTCGGCAGCACGTTGGCGCGTGAGTCGGACGGAGTGCTCTACACTCACTGCGGGCCAGAGATTGGGGTGGCCTCGACCAAAGCATTCACCGCGCAACTCACCGCGCTGTACTTGCTGGCCTTGCATTTTGCTCGAGTTCGTAATGTGATGAAGGTAGCGGACGGAAAGGCCTGGCTCGACCGGTTGGTGAAGTTGCCGGTGCTGGTGGAGCGTGTGCTGCAGCGGGAAGCCGAAATCGTGGCGATCGCCAAGCGGTATTACAAGAAACGGAACTTTCTGTTCTTGGGGCGCGGCATCAACTATCCGATCGCCTTGGAAGGCTCGCTGAAGCTCAAGGAAATTTCCTACATCCATGCCGAGGGGTACGCGGCGGGCGAGATGAAACACGGCCCCATCGCATTGATCGACAAGGATATGCCGGTCGTGGTTCTGGCGCCTCGGGATCGACTGTACGACAAAACGGTCAGCAACCTCATGGAGGTGAAAGCCCGACACGCGCCGGTGATTGCCTTTGTGGCCGAAGGTGAGCGGGAACTCGGTAAAATCGCCGATGCGGTGTTTACCATTCCCGATACCCATTCGTTGATCTCGCCCATTCTGTTCACGATCCCGCTGCAGCTGCTGGCGTATCATATTGCAGTGCTGAGAGGAGCGGACGTGGATCAACCCAGAAATCTGGCGAAGAGCGTCACCGTGGAATAGGCACAACGGCTGAAGGGAAGTGGAAAAAAGCGATGGAGATTACGCAGCACGATGTAGAAAAGGTGGCGCAGCTGGCGCGATTGGCGGTCACGGCTGCCGAGAAGGAGACCTTTGCCAAACAGTTGACCCAGATTCTGACCCATGTCGATACGCTGAACCGGTACGACACGGCGGGGATCGAGCCGACCGCGACGATCATGGGGCAGGTGAATGTATTTCGCGAAGATGTCGTATGTCCGTCGCTGTCTTCGGAAAAGGCGTTGGCGAACGCGCCGGAGCGTGAAGGAGACGGCTTTGTTGTGCCCAAAATTCTAGAGGAGCGTTAATCGTCAGGCATCCACCTCGTTCGTTGAGAGCAGTGAATGATGGGCGGCGAGTGACGAATAACGGGATGATAGATGTTTCGACAAATGCTACGTTCGAAAATTCATCGTGCCACAGTCACGGGCGCCCATCTTGAGTACGAAGGCAGCCTGACCATCGATCAAGACCTGATGGAAGCGGCCGGGATCCTCCCTTATGAGGCGATTGTCTGCTCGAATCTGAATAACGGCGAACGATTCATGACCTATGCGATCAACGGGACGCGAGGTAAAGGGGAGATCATTTTGAATGGGCCCACCGCAAGAAAAGCGGCGGTCGGAGATCAGATTATCATCTTTTGTTATGAGTATTACGGAGAAGAAGAGATCAAAAAGCACGCACCTAAGATCGTTCGAGTGAATGAAAAAAATCGGATTGTGACGGTGAGCTGACAAGCCACGGCCAGCCAGACCGATGAAGTCTCGTGTCGGTCCGCCTTCATCTCACCCGTCGGTAGCGAGAGATCCATGTCCCTTCATAAATTGACCCTCTGTGAGCTTCAGCAACAATTCAAAACCGGAGACGTGACGGCGGCGGAGATCGTGCGCGCTTACGCCTTGCGTATCAGCCAGGTTGAGCCCAAGGTCAAAGCCTTCGTCACCTATGCGAAAGAGACGGCGTTCCTGCAGGCCGAGGCCTTGGATCGAAAGCTCAAGGAATGGAGAAAAACCAAGCCGCTCACTGGAATGCCTCTGGCCGTCAAGGACAATATCTGTACGAACGGCGTGCCGACGACATGCAGCTCTCGGATGTTGCAGCATTTTGTGCCGCCGTATGATGCAACAGTCGTTGCCAAGTTGCGTGCGCAAGACTACATCTTGTTGGGCAAGACGAATCTGGATGAATTCGCGATGGGGTCTTCGACTGAAAACTCCGCGTTCGGCCCCAGCCGGAATCCCTGGAATGTGCATTGTGTGCCCGGGGGATCAAGTGGAGGGTCTGCGGCCGCGGTGGCGGCGGAAGAATGTGTGGCGGCGCTCGGCTCGGACACGGGTGGCTCCATCAGGCAGCCGGCGGCCTTCTGCGGTGTGGTGGGACTGAAACCCACCTACGGACGAGTCTCGCGGTACGGGTTGGTGGCATTCGCCTCTTCGCTGGATCAAATCGGGCCGATCACGAAGGACGTATCCGACGCGGCATTTCTTCTGCAAGCGATCGCAGGGCATGATCCAATGGATTCCACGTCTGTCGATCGTCCTGTACCGGACTACATGAAGGCGCTGCAAAAACTCGATCTCAAAAATCTGAAGCTCGGCGTGCCGGCTGAATTTTTTACCGAAGGACTCGATCCAGAGGTCGAACAGGCGGTGAGAGCGGCCATCGGCGAGTTGAAGAATCTTGGGGCGCAAATCAGGGAAATCCGTCTGCCGAGAACGGATGCGGCTGTGGCCGTGTACTATGTCATCGCGACGGCCGAAGCCAGCTCGAATCTCGCCCGCTTCGACGGGGTGAAGTACGGTTTTCGTGCAAAGGAAACCAAGGATCTTCTCGAACTCTACATGAAGACCCGGCAGGAGGGATTCGGACCGGAAGTGAAGCGGCGGATCATGCTGGGGACCTATGTGCTCAGCGCCGGGTATTATGATGCCTATTATGGGAAAGCCCAGGCCGTGCGAACGTTGATCTGCCAAGAGTTCGACGCCGCGTTCAAAGAGGTGGACCTGATCGTGACTCCTGCGACACCGACTCCGGCTTTCAGATTGGGAGAAAAAAGCGAAGACCCCTTGCAAATGTATCTTTCCGACATTTTCACGATCTCAGTGAATCTGGCCGGGTTACCGGCGATCGCGTTGCCTTGCGGGTTCAGCAAGGAGGGACTTCCGATCGGCCTGCAGTTGATCGGACGCGCATTCGAGGAAGAGACGATATTTCGAGCCGCGCGTGCCTATGAGCGATCAACGCAATGGTATCTCAAGAAACCGACATTACGGTAAGGCATCGGGTGCCGCAAGGGTACGAATGAACGATCCGAAGGAGTGGCAACAATGACAATCGTCGAAATCGCTGGGCTTCTTGTAGCCGTGGCATTCGCCGTAATGGTCGGGTATCTGGTCCCGGTCCTGATGCAAGTCCGCAAAACGGTGGCTGAGTCCGAACAGCTGCTGGCCAAGATGAACGTAGAGATGCCGGCCTTGGTGGCTGAATTGCGTGCGGTAAGCCAGAATCTGAACGAAGTGACGAATCAGGCACGTGAGGGTGTCGAACATGCAGCGGTGTTGCTGCACGCGGTCGGTGAAGTGGGCGAGTCCGTGCAGCAGGTTCATAATATTGTCCGTGGGTCGAGTGGCACGCTCTTGAGCAATGTGGCCAGCATGGTGGCGGGCTTCAAGGCGGCCACCCACGTCGTGCGCGAACGCATGAGACATGAAGGAGGGACACACAATGGCGGATGAACGGGGTACGTCGGCAGCGGTCTTTTTGGCGTTTCTGAGCGGTGCGGCGATGGGGGCTGTGATGGGACTGTTGATGGCGCCTCAATCAGGGAGCGAATCGCGTGACCAACTCCGGGGCTATGCCCGTCGTGCGGAACATGATCTTCGGGACTTGGCCGGACGAGCCGGTGAAGCCTTTGAAGAGGTCGTCGATCAGGGCAAGGAGTTTGTCGAATCGAAGCGGTCGGTTTTGCGAGAGGCGTTTGATGCCGGGCGGGAGGCCGTCAAACGCGAACGTGGTCGTTTTCAAGGTGAGGGACAGGATCGAGGATGAGTTTCGAGACGGTCATCGGGGTGGAGGTCCACGCACAACTGCGGACCAACTCCAAGATGTTCTGCGGATGCGGCACGACCTTCGGTCTGTCGGCGAACAGCCAAACCTGCCCCGTGTGTCTCGGTCTGCCCGGGAGCTTGCCCGTCGTCAACCGAACGGCGGTCGAAATGGCGGTTCGTGCGGGCTTGGCGTTGAACTGTACGATCACGGCGAACAATCGATTCGCGAGAAAGAATTATTTTTATCCGGACTTACCGAAAGGTTATCAAATTTCGCAATATGAGTTCCCGATTTGCCAGCATGGGTGGATCGAGATTCATGATGGCGGCGGGACAAAGCGGATCCGCATCCGGCGCGCGCATTTGGAGGAAGATGCCGGGAAAAACATCCATGAGACCGGCACCAGTGGGAGCCGGGTTGATTTGAACCGTGCCGGCACACCGCTGTTGGAAATCGTGACGGAGCCGGACATGCGTTCGGCCGAGGAAGTGGTGGCTTACCTCAAAGGGCTGCGGGAAATCTTAATGTACCTCGACGTCTGCGACGGGAACATGGAGGAAGGAAGTTTCCGATGCGAGCCCAATTTGTCGCTGCGTCCGTCGGGGCAAAAGGAGTTTGGGACGAAGGTCGAGCTGAAAAACATCAATTCCTTCAAGTATGTGAAGGATGCGATCGAGTACGAGATCAAACGGCAGACCAAAGTGTTGAACGAGAGAGGCAAGATTCGTCAGGAAACGAGGCTCTGGAACATCGAACGTGGTGAAACGGCGGTGATGCGTTCCAAAGAAGAAGCCCATGACTACCGCTACTTCCCGGATCCGGACTTGGTGCCGTTGAAGTTGGACAAGGAGTGGATCGAAGGATTCCGTGCTGGCCTGCCGGAATTGCCGACCGTGCGGACGAAGCGATTCATGTCGGACTATGGGTTGTCCGAATATGACGCCACTATCTTGACGGGATCGAAAGGCATAGCAGACTACTTTGAGTCCACCGTGAAGCTCTTCGATCAACCGAAGACGGTGAGTAATTGGGTGATGGGGGAGTTGATGAGAGAGTTGAACAACATTGGAACAGACATTTCAGCGTCACCTGTCACGCCTGAACGGCTGGTGAGTCTCTTGAAGATGGTGGACAAGGGGATCGTCAGTTTAAAGGTCGCCCGTGAAATCTTTCCGGAACTCTATAGCAGTGGGAAGACGCCCGAACAGATTGTGCAGGAAAAGGGGCTGACCCAGGTCTCCGACGAAGGGGCGCTGGTGAAGATCGTCGATGAGGTATTGAGCAAGCATCCAGCCCAAGTGGCGCAGTTCAAGGAAGGGAAACAACAGGTATTGGGTTTTCTCGTCGGGCAGGTGATGAAGGCGAGCGGGGGCAAGGCCAATCCTGGGAAGGTGAACGAGTTGCTGAAGAAGAAATTGGGATGATGGTGGGCCATCGTCGGCCAGCCCCTTCGTCTTCGTTTCGCTACCCATCCGTCGACATCTCTATACTCAAAAGGCAGCGTAAACAGTCATTGATCATTTGATTGTCAGCCAACTGGAGCGGAGTGACCATGAGCGCCATTCGAGAAATCAAGGGCAGGCAGATTATCGATTCACGCGGCAACCCGACGATTGAAGCGGAAGTCACGCTCGAAAGCGGTGCAAAGGGGCGGGCAGCCGTTCCATCCGGTGCGTCAACGGGGGAAAAAGAAGCGATCGAACTCCGCGACGGCGACAAGAAGCGGTGGATGGGAAAGGGTGTTTCCAAGGCGGTTGCGAATATCAGCAAGGTCATCGCCCCCGAACTGCTCGGGAAGGAAGCATTCGATCAGGCCGGCATCGATCGAGCCATGATCGCGTTGGACGGAACGAAAACCAAAGGTAAGCTCGGGGCCAACGCGATCTTGGGTGTCTCGTTAGCCGTTGCAAAGGCGTCGGCGAATGAAACAGGGCAGCCGCTCTATCGTTATCTCGGTGGGGCCAATGCTCGCGTGCTTCCGGTGCCACTCATGAATATCATCAACGGCGGGGCCCATGCCGATAACCGCTTGGACCTCCAAGAGTTCATGATCATGCCGGTCGGTGCGAGCCGGTTCAGCGAAGCCCTCCGCATGGCAACGGAAGTCTTTCATTCGTTGAAAGCCCTCTTGAAGAAGAAGGGTCTCAACACGGCCGTGGGGGATGAAGGTGGGTTCGCCCCGGATCTGAAATCGAACGAGGAGGCGTTGGGCCTGATCGCACAATCAATAGAAGATGCCGGCTATAAGGTGGGTCTGGATATCGCCTTGGCGTTGGACTGCGCGGCGAGCGAGCTCTACGACAAGGGACGGTATGTGCTCGAAGCGGAAAAGAACCCCGAACGTTCGTCCGAGGAAATGATCGGCTACTATGGCAAGCTGCTGGATCGTTATCCGATTCTGTCGATCGAAGACGGGTTGAGCGAATTGGATTGGAAGGGTTGGAAGATCCTCACCGAGAAGTTGGGCAACAGGGTGCAGCTCGTCGGGGATGACATCTTCGTCACGAACGTCGAAATCTTTTCAAAAGGCATCAAGGAAGGAATCGGGAATTCGATCCTGATCAAGCTCAATCAGATCGGAACCCTGACGGAAACCTTGGATGCGATCGAATTGGCGAAGCGTTCCGGCTATACGGCGATCATTTCACACCGGTCCGGCGAGACGGAAGACACCACGATTGCGGACGTGGCGGTGGCGACCAACAGTGGATTGATCAAGACGGGATCCTTGTCTCGAACGGATCGTGTGGCAAAGTACAACCAACTGCTCAGAATCGAAGAAGAGTTGGGCCCCATGGCGCTCTATCGTGGTCGAGAGGCAGTGCAGGCCGGGGCCTGACCGGTTTATCGTAGGCGGATGAGATAGATGATTATCAAACGGAATCGTGGACGGCAGTGGCTGGAATGGCGACAACGCGTACTGATCCTCACTCAGGTGATCGGCGCCGGCGGTTGTGCGTGGTTATTCGTGGCCTTGTTTTCCGGAGAAATGGGCCTGACGCGCTATCTCTCGATGCGTGATTATGCCAAAGATCTGGAGCACGAGCTCTCGGCTTTACGCCGAGAGAATATGGCCTTGCAGCAGGATATTACTCGTCTCCAACATGACCCCGCCAAAATCGAGCAATTGGCTCGAGAGCAACTGGGCTATGTGCGTAAGGGAGAAACGGTGTATCAACTGGTGCCGGACCCCGAGAAAAGACCTGAACCCAACTCAAAACCATGAAGTTCGGAACGGTGGCCATCATCGGCCGGTCCAACGTCGGCAAGTCGACGCTGCTCAATTGCCTCCTGGGCGAAAAAATCTCGATTGTCTCGAATAAGCCCCAGACCACAAGGACCCGTATTATGGGCGTCCTGCACGTGGATGGAGCACAGATTGCCTTTCTGGATACGCCTGGGCTGCATAAGCCCGCGCACATGCTGAATCGCCGAATGATGCGTACTGCCGTGGAAACTTTAGAAGATGCGGATCTGTTGTACATGCTCATGGACGGAACGAGTCTGCCGGGCCCCGGAGATTTGGCTGCCATTACGCATATGAAGGAGGCATTGGCTAAACAGCCGCGTCCGGCCATCCTTGTCGTCACGAAGATCGATCTTGTGAACAAGCAGAAATTGCTTCCGATTCTTGACCGGTATGGCAGGCTCTTTGCGTGGACGGAAATCGTGCCGGTTTCTGCCAAAGCCGACGAAAACATCGACCGGTTGTTGGCCGTGACGGTCCCCTATCTTCCGTCCGGAGAAGGGGCCTACGGTGACGATGTCGTAACCGACCAGACCATGCGGGCGTTAGCGGCGGAGATGATCCGTGAGAAGGTGCTGCAAGAGACGGAGGAAGAGGTGCCGCACGCGGTGGCGGTCGAGATTGACGAGTTCGTCGAGCAAGGGAAATTGGCGAAGATTCGAGCGTCGATTTTGGTGGAGCGAGAGACGCAGAAAGGCATCTTGATAGGCAAACGAGGAGAGCGGTTGAAATCGATCGGTATGCAAGCCAGATTGGACATGGAACGGCTATTCGGCATGAAAGTGTTCCTTGAACTGTGGGTGAAGGTGAAAAAGGCGTGGCGCGAGGACGAACAAACCTTGGTGCAATTGGGGTACTAACGGAACAGGCATGCAGGCGGAAGGACCGATAGAGCCGCGGATACCGGATCAACGACCTCGTCCGTCCGAACGGGACGTGCTGCGCGAAATTTTGCGTGATCAGACCGAACGAGGACAGACGAAGTCAGACATCGTGATCCAATCCGTGCAGAAATTGCTGCGACGTGGAGCCATCACGAATCTCTCCAAGATGTTGGGGCGCATGCATCCCGCGGACATCGCCAAAGTCGTAACCCATCTCTCCTCACCGAAGGAAAAGCGGGAGATCTTCGAGTTGGTGCGAGGGGAAGGCAAACGCGGGCAAGTCCTCAGTGAACTCGACGGCGAAAGTATCCAGCAAGTACTCGCGGACCTGTTGCATTCCGACATCGCGTGGCTCTTGAAAGATCTCGGTCCGGACGACGTGGCGTACATTCTCGGATTCCTTCCTGAAGAGCGCGGTAAGGAAATCCTCGCGTTGATGAAGACCGAGGATTCGACTGAAGTCGCCGATATCCTCAAATATCCGAAAGATACGGCGGGCGCGATTATGACCACGGAGTTCTTCTCCCTGCCGGAGGATGCCACGGCACAGGAAGCGATCCGTCGGTTACAGCAAGCCACCGATGCGGAAATGGTATTTTACATTTACGTAACCGACAAGGACGATCATCTGGTCGGTGTTCTGTCGCTCCGTCAGCTCATCACCGTTCCGCCGACGACCCCCCTGAAAAATATCATGACCCGAGAGGTCATGAGTGTCGCAATCGACATGGATCAAGAGGAGGTCGCGCGCCAGGTGGCCAGTTATAACTTGCTGGCTATTCCCGTTGTAGAACGGGACGGCAAACTCGTGGGTATCATTACGGTCGATGACGTTGTGGATGTCATCCGAGAAGAAGCGACCGAAGACATGTTGAAGATGGCCGGGGCGATTGAGGAAGACACGGGCTCGAAATCATCGAGTATCGGCTCGGCGAAACTACGGCTGCCGTGGCTCTTCACCAACTTAGTCGGCAGTCTCCTGTCTGGCGCGATCCTCTGGTATTTCCGTTATACGCTCCAGGAAGTTGTGGCAATCGTGAGTTTTATTCCTGTGATTGCGGCGATGGGCGGGAATGTGGGACTGCAATCCTCGACGTTGATTATTCGTGGGTTGGCCACCGGTTCCGTCGAGCTCACCCATGTATGGCCTGTCTTCTTTCGTGAAGCGAAGATCGGCTTGGTTATGGGGCTGGCCTGTGGTGTGACATTGACACTCGTCGCCTGGGTCTTGCATCAAGGCTTTTTGGGCATGGTTGTCGGAGCTTCGCTGATCATCGCATTTTTAGTGTCGACCAGTATGGCGACGATTATGCCGATTCTTCTCAAACGTGTCGGGGTCGATCCGGCCGTCGCGGCCGGCCCATTCGTTACGACGGCGAACGACATCACCGGTATCACAATCTACCTGACTTTGGCCACCCTGTTCTTGGAGTATCTCCGGTGACGCAAGCCGTTGCGTTGCCCTGCTTCTCTTACGAGTGGAAGTGGAGAGAGCCGTGCCTCTGGTAAAGACGACGGCCATCATTTTGCGGAGCCGCAAGTGGGGCGACGCCGACAGAATCGTCACCTTGTATTCCAGGGAACTGGGAAAGATTCGAGGCGTCGCTCGTGGTGCCCGCCGTCAGAAGAGCCGCTTCGGGGCTGCGCTCGAACCATTCAGCGTGTGCCGGCTGAATCTCTTTGAGAAACCCGGGGATTCCTTGTTTCGGATTTCACATGTCGATCTCGCGCGGTCGTCTCAAGTGTTGCGGGAAGACCTTTGTTTGATGGCCTCGGCTGCGCGGATGGTCAACATTGTTGCAGCGATCACTCCGGATGGAGACCCGGACCCGCTCTTGTTCGATACTCTGGAGCAGGGCCTTACCTCGCTTCATGGAAGTGAAGACCCAACCTTTACGGCGCTGCTGTTTCAGATCAGACTGTTGGGATTGACGGGGTTCCGTCCACAGACCGACCATTGCGCCGCTTGTGGGAAGACACATTTCGTCGGGGAACCTCAATTTTCTCCGACCGCCGGAGGACTCGTGTGCCTCGCCTGTGCCGCACGTCAACGAGTTCGGTGTGTCGCATTCTCACGAGGCAGCCTGCTATTTCTCCAACAAGCGATTCGGCTGGCGCCGACCGTACTCACGCGGTTGCGAGCTGTGGGGCAAGTGCGGGTTGAGGTGGAGGAAGCGATTGAAGGGTACGTCACGGTTGTTGCCGGGCGGCGACTGCCACCGGTTGACTTCCTGTCGGTGGCCACGCCAGGATGAGGCTGATGCAATGAGTCCAATACAATGAGTCCAATACAATGAGTCCAATACGATGAAAGGTGAAATCATGGCGGCCGTTGCTCTGGAGCCTCGGGATATGGAATGGCTCGACAAGGGCGTGTTGGGGATTCAATGGAGCGATGGCCACAAGGGAATCTATCCGGTTCGCTATCTACGGCAACAGTGCCCTTGTGCGGCCTGTGTCGATGAGTGGACAGGCGAGCGGCGACTTAAGGCCGAGGATGTGCCCATCCTGATCATGCTCCAGGACATCGAGTCGGTGGGACGCTACGCGTTGCAGTTCAAATGGAGCGACGGTCATGATACCGGTATCTATTCCTATTCCTTACTAAGAAGGTTGTGCCAATGCGACGTTTGTCAGCCGGTGAAACCGGTTGAGATAAAATCCAGACGGCTCATGTAAGGCGAGGATACCGCATGGTTACCACTACTGCAATGACCATGATAAAAACGATACGGTGTCTGAGTGGTATTGGAGTTCTCGCATTGATGGCAGGCTGTGCGAGCATGCCGACGCTGGAGCAGCAAGAACAATTAGTGCAAGCCAATAATCTCGTATTGGATCAAATCACCACGAGGGCGGTCGTAAATGCCTGGGGGAAGCCTCCGCTTTATCATAGCGAGTTTAGCTATTTTTTTGTGATGCCGGACTTCCGTGTTATTCCTCGATCTCGTGTGGGGACAGGAGAGGCTCCGAAAGGGTGGAAGGCTGGCGTGCATGCAGGCGAAGGAGTGTATTTCGCTTATCCCGACCGAGGCTGGCTTCTGGTATTTCTCGATGATCGCCTTGCCTACAAGGAAGAACTCAAGGCTGAGGAGCTACGAGCTCTTGCAAAATCCTGGGCCTATGAGGATCGATTCAAAACCCGGCTTGACGAAGCTCCTCGGCCCTAAGTCTTCTACCAAATACTTCGTATGATGCCGGTATCAGGAGATGAATTGAAGATCGTGATGGCAGCTTCCGAGGCCGTTCCCTACGCGAAAACGGGCGGATTAGCCGATGTGGTTAGCGCTCTGGCGATCGAGCTAACGAAGTTAGGGCATCATGTCACATTGCTGTTACCTGGTTACCGAGGCCGCGCAAGAGCGGAGTTCCGTCAACTGGCCATGCGATTTTCTATTCCAGTGAATGGGCAGCTAATAGAAGTAACCGTGGAAGCAGAAAATCTATCGGTGTCGGATGCCGTGCATCAGCTGAGAGTCTTCTTCGTGCGGTACGATCCCTATTTTGACCGACCGGGACTTTACCAACAAGACCATCGCGATTATCCTGACAACCTGGAGCGGTTTGTCCTATTCTCGCGTGCCATCCTCGAAATAGTCCGTGGTTTAATCGAGACTCGCGGGGAAAAGATTGATGTGCTGCACTTGCACGATTGGCAAACCGCTCTGTGCGCCGTGTATCTAAAAACCCTTCCTCACGAGTATAAGGGGCTTGGGCAACTGAAAGTGCTCTTGACTTTGCACAACCTGGGTTATCAAGGAATCTTCCCGGGACAGGAGTTTGTGAAGATGGGGCTTCCCCCGTCGCTGTTCTCCCTAAACGGCCTCGAGTTTTATGGGTCGGTGAATTGCCTGAAGGGCGGTATTATCTTTTCCGATGCCGTTTCCACGGTGAGCCCGACCTACGCGAAGGAAATCATGACCGTAGAACATGGATGTGGCCTTGAAGGTGTGCTGGCAAGCCGTGTGGATGGTGTCAAAGGGATCGCAAATGGCATTGATATGATTGCCTGGAACCCCGCGAATGACTCTTATCTGCCCGCGCAGTATACGATTTCTGATTTGTCTGGAAAACGAATATGCAAGCGAGCGCTCCAACGAGAACTTGGATTGCCGAATCTTGATGTTCCTCTGTTGTCGGTGATCGGTCGATTGACTTTTCAGAAAGGCTTTGATCTGTTGATTGAGGTGATTCCCGAGCTTATGTCTTTGGATACCCAAATTGCCATCCTAGGTACGGGGGATCACCATTTGGAACAACAGTTTATAACAGCTCAGGCCACCTATCCTGATCGCATCGGTCTCAGCCTTGGCTTTGATGAGGGAATGGCGCATCGCATCGAAGCTGGCTCAGACATGTTGATCATGCCATCTCGCTATGAGCCGTGCGGACTGAGTCAGTTGTACAGCCTCCGATATGGCACAGTACCTATTGTGCGCCGTACCGGAGGTTTAGCAGATACCGTCGTTCCTTTTCGTCCGTCAACGATCAAATCTAGACGAGCAACCGGTTTTCATTTCATTGATGCGTCGACAGATTCTCTGCTTTCAGCGCTTTTGCTCTCGCTTCATGTGTACAAAGAGGAAGAGACGTGGGCAGCTTTGATCTATGCGGGGATGAAGACCGACCTGTCTTGGGATCGATCGGCGAAATCGTACGTGGATTTATATCGAGAGTTGCAGAGTCGAAGCAGAACGAGCTAGCGAGTGTTGAAGGAAACGTGGACTCCGTGTCCGAGTCTGGTCAGCAAGGTCTTGGCCTTTAGAACGTAATAAGAGCCTTCTTCCTTATGTAGCTTGATGACCGAAACCAAAAGATCGCGAGCGGTATCCATCTGCCCTTGATTCAGGGCGAGTTCTCCCGTGTGCAGGGCACATGCGGCAGCCATCGCTTCTATATCAACGGCTACCCGACTCGTTGGGTTAGCCACTAGACGTTCGAGGTGAGTTGGCAACGGTAGGATGAATCCTTCATTTTCAGCCACCATTTGGCTAGCTGAGCGTAGTTGCGCCAGGTCTGAAGTTGCCTGGGATAAGTCAAACGTTGATTTGCAATCGGCGTAGGTGTTCCACAGTGACATGAAACCGCTGTTCTTAATTTCTGTTACTTGAGATGAGGGACCGGTTGCACAGCCAGAAGCTAGAAGTGTTGCTGCTAATATCCCAACGACCGGTATTATTCTGAGTTTACTGTAGTTCATCGCATCCTTAGTTACATAAAGAGTACTGCAAATGATAGGCCAGGAAATATATCTAGAAACATGTGGAATATAAAGAAGATTGACGAATCTTCTTCTAAAGTTGTGTGGGAATCCTAACTCACTGTTGCGCTATTGATACAGGATGGGAGCGATAGAATCAGGAAAGCTTTGCGACAAGCGTTTCAGGAGTTCAGGAATTGAAGATTTGAACAAGGATTCCAGTGCGGGTTGTAGCATTGGTCTTTCGCATGATGTGCTTAATATGTTCTTTCACGGTTTGCTCTGTAATCTGGAGAGCATTGGCGATTTCCTTATTAGTCCACCCTTTGGCCAGGTGCTCGACCACTGATTGTTCGCGGTTAGTCAACTGAAAACGTTCTCGAGCATGTTCTGTATTGAGGTTTTGCTTCCTCCCCAACTCTTCCATGGTAACCACGAGTCTGGCATTTTGGACCCCTCCTCGATCCGGCAAACCAAATCCTCTCAGCAGGATTGGTTGATTGGGATCGCCTGTAACACGTTTGAGTTCAAATTGCTCCCAATCCTTGGCTTCCGTGCGTATGTGAAGAGCTTTGATAATCTCCGCACAAAGTTCAGTAAGGGCGGTCGGAAGGACTCCATGCGCAGAAATTGCTGTGGTTCTTCCATGTTCCACTGCGTTGATTTTTTTAGCAAGTTCAGTAGCTTGCCGATTCATGTGAAGAAGTTGCATGGATGCGGATAGCACCACTATGCCTGACCCTGCTCTTTGATCGGCAAGGGCATCTGTTTGATCAATGCCTTTGGCTACTTCAGCCATAATTCTTTACGACGTCACAAGATTGTTGGCGTGGTGCAATGCCAAGCCAAAACAACTATATGGTTTAAAAGCGTCTGGTACCGACACAGGTAACGCAGGAATATTACCTAACCCTTTCGAGGGAGTCAACATATACCTTTGGGAAAGCAGCCTACATCATCGGTATTGCTGACCCTAGAGACAATAAATATATATGATACAGACTGGAACTCTAGAGGTGAGGGTAGTTCCTGTTCACCGTATCGATAGGCCAAATCAGTCTGCCCTATATAGATGAATTCAATTTAAACGGGAAACATTCGAGGCAACGATTTTTTGCCAGAGGGAGGAATGGACGTGACGCCAATGGAATGGGAGTGGCCGATAAAGGATAGTCATGAAAACCATAGTGAGCGGGCAGCGCTGCTCAGACCAATTCTTTATGAGATGACGGCACCAGAAACAGGGAATGATAATCTTGTTAAGGGCGGTAAAGCGTTATCACTGAATATCAGCAGTGGAGGGATGTTAGTACTTATGGACCAGGCTCCATACATCAAACAAGTGTTAAAGGTCTACGTGCCGACCCCCATAACAATAGCTGAAACGCCAACGCTTGCCGAAGTGCGTTGGACGAGAAAGCTTCCGATTGGGGATTCGAACAACCGTGTTACGTATTTCGTAGGACTTAAGTTCATGTTCTAGTTCTCCTGCACATCCCAGCTTGATCTATAAGTAGTGGTTCCGATAAAGATGATAGGTGGTTAGATCATACGTACTGGTACTTTGCACTCAGGATCGCCACTCTTTTCACAATTTGAAGCAAAGATACTCATGGTTGAACAGTAGCGTCCGAGAGGAAGATATCAATTCTACATGTGATTCGGGAAGCATGGAGGGGCCTTGTTAACAGAGTGAAAGTCGGGGTTTCCCACCCATGTCTCAATGGTGCTAAGCGTCGTTCGAGGACATCTTCGAAAAAATGGAAGCCGTCCTGTGGCGACGGATTTTCCACAGCAAGTTGACTTGTGTGAAATAGTTCATTAAAGGTTAAACACCCAGCTATGGGGCGGCGGTAGCCTGTGAAGCTTTGGATCAATCGGAGAGGGCGTAAGTCATGGGAGACCCTATTGCTGTAACCGGAGTGGGTCGTTGCGGGATGCGATGGTATGTATTAAGTACGAAGCCAAACCACGAAAAGCAAGCCGAGCAGAATATTCGGCGTATAGGACTCGAGTGTTTCTTGCCACTTCTGGAGGAACAAAGGGCTATTCGACACAAGGTAAGAACCATAATTGGTCCCCTCTTCCCAGGGTATCTATTCGTCAGAATCAATCTATCCGAACACTATCGAGCTGTGATTTATGCCAGAGGAGTTCGCAGGATCGTGCAATTTGGTGTGACCCCTGTTGAAGTCGATATTGGTATGATCGATGCCATCAAAAGTCGGGTGGCCGGTTCCGAAGAGAGTGTCCTGATAAAACCGAAGGAGTTCAGTGGTGGCGAACTCGTACAAATCAAAGATGGCCTATTAGGAGGACTGGAAGCCGTATTTATGCGAGAGATGTCCGGGCACCAGCGGGCAATGGTGCTTCTACGTACACTCGCGCTTCAGGCGCGAGTTGTACTGGAAATTAATCAACTGGCTCCATATGCTGCAGCATGAGCTCGATAGGTCACATTCTCGGCTCCTTATTTCGAACGGGGCTTTCTCTCAGAGGGTTGGAGGCTCTGACGCACGGAGGTATTGTATATGAAGGCAGTTATTCTCGCGGGAGGATGGGGAACTCGATTGTCCGAAGAGACTACTCTAAGACCAAAACCCATGGTTGAAATCGGAGGGAAACCGATCCTGTGGCATATAATGAAGATTTATGCGGCTCACGGAATAAAGGAATTTGTTATTGGTCTTGGCTATAAAGGTGAGATGATCAAGGACTACTTCCTCAACTTCTATGCGTTCAACAAAGATATTTCGGTCGATCTTGGGAGTGGGAAAACAACCATTCATGATGGGAAACAGCATGAAGACTGGAAGGTGCATCTCGTGGATACCGGTCTACATACTCAGACGGGAGGCCGGCTTAAGCAGTTGGAGAAATGGATAGGCGATGAAACGTTTCTATTTACATATGGAGATGGAGTGTCCGACGTCGATATTCAGGCCACCATCAAGTTCCACAAATCTCATGCGAAGTTAGCCACCGTGACGTCGGTTCTTCCTCCTGCGAGATTTGGACGGCTTGTGTTTGATCGAGATCGTATCATCGAATTCACAGAGAAACCTCATGGCGATGAAGGGTGGATCAATGGTGGCTTCTATGTCCTGGAGCCTAAAGCCATTGATTACATCAAAGGTGACGAGACGGTATGGGAGAGGGAGCCAATCGAACGACTGACGAAAGATAATCAATTGATGGGCTATCGGCATGATCGTTTCTGGTCCTGCATGGATACTCTGAAAGAGAAGAATTACTTGGAGGAGCTATGGCAGTCATCGAAGGCTCCATGGAAGATATGGTAAGATAACCCGACCGTTTTATCTTCTTTCCTCCATCTTGTCACCGTTTGAAGTGACGGACAGAATCTGGGGCTTTCCGGCAGCCGTGATGCCAGGAAGCGAAAGCTCAGAATCGATGTAGCCTTGAGAGCGCTTTAGCATTGAGCGTAGACGGGTAATGCCATCCCGCTTGGCATTCCGAGATGTTTTGCTTTTTCAGGCTGTGTCTGCAGCAAAACTAAATCAGAGGTCTAGCATGAAGATTCTAGTTACAGGCAACATGGGCTATGTTGGCCCATTGGTACTGCGTCGTCTACGAGAATCCCATCCTCATGCAACGCTCATCGGTTACGATATGGGTTACTTTGCACATTGCTTAACGGGTACCCTCCGACTCCCTGAAAGCCGTGCCGACCTGCAATATTTCGGAGATATCCGACAGGTTTCCGAAGAGATCCTGAGAGGAATCGACGCCATCGTACATCTCTGCGCCATCTCTAACGATCCCATGGGTGCGACCTTTGAAAAAATCACCCTCGATATAAACCATCGAGCGAGTATCGATCTTGCTCTGAAGGCGAAGCGAGCGGGAGTTAGAAAGTTTGTGTTCGCATCCAGCTGTAGTGTGTACGGATTCGCTGAAGGCGGTCCCCGCCGAGAGGACGATGCTTTGAATCCCCTTACGGCGTATGCGAAGTCTAAAGTTCAAACCGAGCATGATCTGGCATCGCTTGCATCAGAGACCTTCACGGCAACCTGCCTTCGTTTTGCAACCGCGTGTGGCATGAGTGATCGGTTGCGACTGGATCTTGTGTTGAATGATTTTGTGGCCGGGGCATTGGTATCAAAACGGATCAATATCCTGAGCGATGGGACGCCGTGGCGTCCCTTGATTCATGTCAAGGACATGGCAAGAGCGATTGATTGGGCAGTGCGGCGCGACCATACAGATGGCGGGATATTTCTGACGCTCAATGTGGGAAGCGACGCATGGAACTATCAGGTGAAGGACTTGGCGGCTGCTGTGGCTAACCTTGTGCCAAATGTCGAGATTTCGATCAATAAAGATGCACAACCGGATAAACGTTCATATCGAGTGAATTTCGACAAGTTTTCCAAGCTGGCTCAAGGATTCCTTCCTACGGTTGACCTTCAGGGCGCCGTGAAGGATCTCCGCGATGGACTCGTGTCCATGCAGTTTCGCGACCAAGAGTTCAGAACGGGTGAGTTGATAAGGCTGGTTACGTTGAAACGACTGCGGGAGAGTGGGCAACTAAACGACGAACTTGTATGGAAAGAGCAACGTAGTGGTTGATGCGAACGGTTGTTCCATCGGGTATTGGATCCGGGGAATATTACTTGTGAGTAGGAAGAGAGGTTGATATGGGGCAATCAGGGTGTCGCTCATGCGGTACGATGCTTGAGAAGACGTTCGTCGATCTAGGCATGTCTCCATTGGCCAATTCCTACATCAAGCCCGAACAACTGAACCGCATGGAGCCCTTTTACCCATTACATGTATATGTTTGTGAGAAATGCCTGTTGGTTCAGTTGGAGGAATTCTCCTCGCCGCACGATATTTTTTCGGATTACGCGTACTTTTCCTCGTTTTCAGATTCTTGGCTAGCACACGCTAGAAGTTATGTCGACATGATCGTCGAGCGATTCAAGTTGGGATTCAATTCCCGGGTCGTGGAAATAGCTAGTAACGATGGATATTTGTTGCAGAATTTTGTAACGCGAGGCATCCCCGTGCTGGGGGTGGAGCCTGCCTCGAATATAGCCGAGGTGGCGAAGAAGAAAGGGATTCATACGAAGGTCGCGTTCTTTGGAGAGAAGACCGCCCTGGAGTTAGTGAGTGATGGATGGGGGGCCGATCTGATCGTCGGGAACAATGTACTGGCTCATGTCCCGGATTTGAATGATTTTGTAAGAGGGCTCAAGGTGCTGCTCAAGCCAATGGGTCTGATCACAATGGAATTCCCGCATCTACTCCAGTTAATGCGGCGCAATCAGTTTGATACGATTTATCATGAACATTTTTCCTATTTCTCTTTCTTGTCCGTAGAGCAGGTGTTTGCTCGTCAGGGAATGAAATTGTTCGATGTAGAGGAGCTATCCACCCACGGTGGATCCATTCGAATCTATGCTTGCCACGATGACGATATGTCCAAGCCCATTGAAGCGCGGGCAAAGGAACTGAAATCGCGTGAAGAGAATGCAGGATTGGGTCAACTGAATCACTACCTGTCGTTTGGTCGGCAAGTTGAGGCGACAAAGAGGAAATTACTCTCCTTTTTGATTACGGCCAAGCAAGAGGGCAAACGCGTTGTGGGCTATGGGGCCCCGGCGAAGGGTAATACGCTGCTCAACTACTGCGGAATTGGGACCGACTTCATTGACTACACGGTGGATCGGAGCCCATATAAACAAGGACATTTTTTGCCGGGCGTACATATTCCAGTTTATGAACCGGAACGGGTTCGAAACACACGCCCCGATTACCTCTTGATTCTTCCCTGGAATATACGAGAGGAAGTCATGCAGCAGATGAGTTACATTCGGGAGTGGGGAGGGAAGTTTGTGGTCCCGATTCCTGAAGTGCAAGTGTATCCATGATATTCACGGAAACCGCCCTCCAAGGTGTATTTCAAATCGATCTTGAGCCAATACAAGACGAACGGGGAATGTTTGCGAGGACTTGGTGCCAAAGAGAGTTCGAGGTGCACGGACTTGCGGTTACGTGGGTTCAGTCCAGCATATCGGTGAACACCCATAAAGGCACTATGCGAGGTCTCCACTACCAGGCCGCTCCGAATGAAGAAGTGAAATTGGTCCGTTGTACTGTCGGCGCCATCTATGATGTCATCGTTGACTTGCGGCCCGCATCGCCCACGTATTGTCAGTATGTCGGAATAATGCTGTCGGCTGACAATCGCCGAGCCGTCTATATTCCGAAAGATTGTGCCCATGGATTTCTCACCCTCGAGCAAAACAGCGAAGTGTCATACCATATGTCGGAATTCTTTACACCAGCCAGTTCTCGAGGACTCCGGTGGGACGACCCAGCGTTCAGGATTATATGGCCTGAACCCATCCAGGTCATGTCGGAGAAGGATCGAACATGGCCGGCATTTACCATGAACGTTCCGCTACAAACGTGACGTTTACTGATCAAGCCACCGTGAAACGTGACGGATTAGGACGAGCCATGCATGATCTCATGGCTGAGCTCTACCCGATATGTCGGAGTATTACCGGAAACGGAGTGCGAGAAACTCTTCGAGTGCTTCAAAAGCACATTCCACTTGAGATCCATGAGGTTCCTAGTGGAACGAAAGTGTTCGACTGGACGGTGCCGCCGGAATGGAATGTATCCGATGCCTATATCATGAATCGGGCAGGGGAGCGCGTTGTTGACTTCAACGCTCACAATCTGCACCTGATGAGCTACAGTATCCCCATCCGGAAAAGAATGGGATTGGTTGAACTGAAGCCTCACTTGTTCACTCTTCCGGATCATCCCGAGTGGATTCCTTATCGAACCTCCTACTATAAGGAAAACTGGGGGTTCTGTCTTCGACATGTAGATTACGAACGACTACTTGATGACGAATATGAGGTCGTCATCGATTCAAGTCTTCAACCCGGCGCACTGACCTACGGTGAGTGCTATGTGCCTGGGGAAATCTCGGACGAAATTCTCATCTCGTGTCACGTGTGTCATCCATCACTGTGTAACGATAATTTATCCGGCATCGCCGTAGCCGTGAGACTGGCAGAGGCGATGACGGCTCATCAAAAGCGGTATTCGTATCGATTTCTCTTTATCCCAGGAACGATCGGATCAATTACATGGCTGGCGCTGAATGAACAGAGGGCTTCTTGTATAAAACATGGACTGGTTATAACAGGGGTCGGTGATGCTGGGGATGTGACGTATAAACGAAGTCGTCAAGGGAATGCGGAAATCGATCGGGCGATGGCACATGTGCTGAAGCATTCAGGCAAGCGGTATGCTATTATTGATTTTTCCCCTTATGGCTATGACGAGAGGCAGTACTGCTCGCCGGGATTTGATCTACCTGTGGGATGCTTCATGCGGACACCGCACAGTGAATATCCCGAGTATCACTCGTCTGCGGACAACCTAGACTTTGTGAAGATTGAGTCTCTGGTTCAGTCGTATGGCCGATGTCTGGAGGTATTCGAGGTGCTGGAGGGGAGTCGAACATACATGAATCAGAATCCAAAATGCGAGCCTCAACTGGGTCGGCGAGGGCTTTATCGTACCGTTGCCGGTCAGCAAGAAAAACAATGGACGGAATTGGCTCTCTTCTGGGTCTTGAACGCGTCCGATGGACGCCATACACTACTTGATATAGCAGAGCGAGCCGATCTTCCGTTCAGCAAGATTCAATTCGCAGCCGATGCGCTCTTAGAGGTGGGACTATTGAAAGAATGTCGGAGGCCGGGAAACACTTAATGGAGAAGCGATCATGAACACGATTTATTATGACCCTCCATTCTCGGATGAACGACGCCGCGAAGAGTTATATCAAGGCCAGTTGCTCGTATTCTCTCCGAGAAAGAGCACCCTCGCGTTTATCGAATTTGCCAAGAGGTTGATCAAGGAGGCCTTTGCACCCTATGATCCGGAGACGGCTCAACGGCATCTTCCCGTTGAACAGTACGCCGACCTCCTTGGGAAACTGAAGCCAAATTTCATTCATCATCCCGAATCGAAAGCACTCATGCGGGACATTTTTAATGAGATGGGCTGTGATCTTGAGAAGACATATTTTGATGTTCCGAAGATGCGAAGCTCGACCAGCGATAATTATCTGACGACGGGCATCGCGTATGCCTGGCATCCGCATCGAGATACGTGGTATTCCGCGCCTCCTTGTCAGGTCAATTGGTGGATCCCCATCTATGATATTCAGTCGAATAATGCCATGGCCTTCCACCCGCAGTATTGGAATGTTCAGGTAAAGAACAGCTCCAAGGGGTATAATTACTATGCGTGGAATCAACAAAATCGCGGAGCACATGTCGCCAAATTGCTGAAAGAAGATCCTAGGCCGCTACCGAAACCGACCCAATCGCTTGTGCTCGATCCCCAGATTCGCCTTATCGTGCCTGCGGGAGGCATTATTTTGTTTTCAGCTGCCCAGATGCACTCCAGTGTTCCTAATACGTCGGGGAAAACTCGGTTTAGTATCGACTTTCGTGTGGTGAACCTTGATGATGTGGCGGGAAGGAAAGGCGCTCCCAGGGTGGATGAAGAGTGCACTGGAACCACGATGAGGGACTATTTGAGGGCTAGCGACCTCGCAAATATCACCGACGATCTTGTGGCACTGTATGATGATGAAACTGCTGATGCCGGTGTGCTTTCCTATCAACATAAAGCGGAACAGAGCGCATGATATGTCTGAAGTTTGACTTTGGAGGAACAGATGTGAAGCTGAACCAACCGGCCGAAAGAACCGGTGGCGGTGTTTTCAGCAGCTGAAGAGTTCTTCGACTCATTCCGCTTTCCCGGAGTAAATAAATACTTCCTTTTGGTTGCCGGCCATACGATTGACTGGACAGATCCTTGATGACCTGCATTCGATAACATGAACAGTATGTAAAGTTGTCCGGCTGTACTTTGATGGCAACAAGGTTGATGATTTAACAAAAGGAACCGAAACTATGAAATACCCCCTGTGGTTTCTAATCATTTCACTGGCGCTGGCGGTAGATTCGAGTTCCGGATTTTGTGACTCTGGTTCAGGTAAGACAGATGCCGGTAAAGCCCCGACAGATACCTCCGGATTGCCTGCCTCGACAGCCCAGGCTGAGAAGGCGATCAGTCAGGTGATGATGGATAAGCTGTCGAATGCAGTCGGCAGCGAATATGTGATAGGAGCCGAAGACGTGCTGGATATTACGGTATGGAGGAATCCGGATCTATCGAGGCAAGTGCAAGTGCGTCCTGATGGGCGAATATCAATGCCCATCATTCGCGACGTGGTGGCCGTAGGAAAAACGCCGACAAAATTGGCTGAGGAGATGACGAACAAACTCAAAGAATATGTGCAAAATCCGGTCGTCGCCGTGACATTGAAGGAGGTCAATAGCTCCAACATCTTTCTGCTTGGCGAAGTGGCTCACCCGGGCAAGTATCCTCTAAAGAGCAAGACGACGCTCTTGCAGGGCATCACCATGGCAGGCGGGTTTAAGGAAACTGCGGCGAGAAATCAGATCGTCATATTCCGGTTTACTGAAACTGCCCCGGGCATGAAGCGATTTACTGCCAGTTACGACGACATCGTGCTTCGCAGTGGAATCAGCGACAATTTCGAGCTCAAGCCCGGTGATACACTTGTGGTGCCGAGTGAGTCAATGGTGGTCTTCCCTGGTCGGTAGGGAATACCGGAAAGGATTGCCGTGGACAATTACGCACGATGGACAAGGGTATCTAGGCGGTATCTTCCTGCGATGAAAGCATCGTTAATTGGATTCTTGATGTGTTCTGTTTTTGTCCAAGTTGGTTGTCGGGGACCGGTGACATCGAGGGAATACAAGGCATCCGACGTTCCCACGGAATTCCTTCTGGGTTCTGAGGACCAGATTGAGATCAATGTGTGGAAGAATCCGGATTTGTCCAGGATCACGTTGATACGGCCGGATGGATATGTGTCCATGCCGATCATCGGAGACGTTCAAGCGGCAGGTCTCACGGCGGAGGCGTTGGCCGCTCAGATTACCGAGCGTCTCAAGGGGTACATTCAAAATCCTTCCGTATCGGTGAACGTCAAAGAGCTGAACAGCTATTCGGTATTCGTTTTAGGTGAAGTCGCGAAGCCGGGCAAGTATCAGCTCAAATCGTACGTCACGGTGCTTCAAGCCATTTCCATGGCCGGGGGCTTTACAAACTATGCGAGTAAGAATAGGTTGCAGGTGGTGCGGGTGATTGAAAGCCCCGGTCACAAACGTCAGGAGATCCATATCCCTCTACGGTATGATGACCTTGTCAGCGGTCGTGGCGAGCCGGGGAACATCGTGTTGGCCTCCGGAGACACAGTCGTCGTACCTTGACAGTGGGCATGACATACTGCTGGATCTGGTTTCTCCAATTTCCATGTATGCGATTGGTCGGATTGGGTAGAGCGGGCGACCTTCGGCCGTTTCTGCTCTCCTCGCAGGAAAGGGAGTGTGGTGATTCTATTGTGGAGGTGTAAGTGCGCTGAGCTCAGTGAGCTCGGAAGGGTGTTTTGGTTTGCAGTCGTGACTATGGTGATCTGGGGGGCGTGGCCTGCGGTGTCAGTTTATGCGGATACCAACATCGTTCCCTGGGGCTCTGTGATGGAGCGATACGATAGCAATGTATGGCGTAGACCCAAGGAGCTACTACGGGACGCGCAGGGGAATGCCCCGCAGCTCCATGATTTTGTGACGACGGTGAACGGCGGGCTAGACCTGCGGCACGACAGTCGAGACATGGAAGCAGACCTGAAGGTGGGGGGAAATTACAGCGCGTTTGTGGAAAACAGTAACTTGAACTTTTATGGTGCGTTGCTCAATGGCACCGTCGGCTTGGATCGATGGGTTGATCAGTATGTCCGAGGAGCGCGTTTGCGCGTCACCGAGAACTTCGTCTATACCCCTGAGCAGACTTTTGGGAGGGGGACAACGGTGGTGGATGACGTCTTCGGTAGCGGCCTCGTCACATTTCGACGGAGCAAGGTTCTGAACACAACGTCCTTCAATGGAAGCTACCCTCTGTCCCGAGACCTTTCTTTGGAAGGTGGGTATATATTCGGCCTTCGGAGGCTAACCCGTGAAACTGAAGGGGGCAATGTAACGGGGGCCACCTTCTTCAACACGATGACGCACACGTGGTCCGGAGGACCTCGATATCACCTGACGCGAAACGACAGCGTCGCCGCCTTGTATCGACAGACGTTCATTACCCAAGAGCGGTCCGAAGGCGGCAGGACTTTCAGCACCAATCTCATCACGCTCGAAGGCGATTATACCAAGGTGTTCCCGGAGTGGACCTTCACGGTCCGTGGGGGCGTCACGTTTGTCGAACCGGTCGGACGGACATTGCCGTCCGGTTCCATCCAGGTCACAACTAAACCGGAACGAGACACTGTTCTCAATCTGACGCTTTCCCGGGAAGCCAGACCGTCATACTTTTTACAGGGTGGCGCGCGGATCAACCATCTTGCGCGTGCGAGCATCAGACATAGGATTTATGAGCGACTCAGCGTCAGCGGGGCCGGTGGGTATACCCATAGTCAGTTTTTTCCCAATACGGAATCTCAATTTCAGGTTGTCACCGGAGCATCTCGGCTTGAGTATATGTTGACGAGGAACATCAGAGGAGAGCTGTTTTATGTCTTTTCACACATTAACTCAGATACAACGGCGCTTGAGTACCAGGTATCACGCCATCAAGTAGGGTTCATGCTGTCGGTCTTGTTGGAAACGTTAGGGGAATCCTTCGGATGGGAATAGGGTAAGGGCAAGCCATCTGGGATACGACTCAATCGGAATCGACGATGAATCCACATCGCGTAGCGCCTGCCTCCGGTTGTTCGTTCTGCGCATCTAGGCGAGAATTCTGCCTGTCCAAAAGATGATCACGTGCCAGCCTGTGTCCTGCTCGCCATGTACACCGACATTGATCGGCCCATCAGGTGGGATCACTCTTTCCGTCGCGCGGATGCATTCAAGAGTTCCTCATATACCAGCGTTACGCGCTTCATCATCGATTTCGAACCATACAACTGGTCCCCGATTTAGGTGGGATATCAATCACAGATGCCGTCTCTCTCGGAACCTTAATGAATGATTCCGCGATCGGTTCGTCCAGGTTCTGAGGAGGTTGGGGCAGTGCATCGCACACCTTCCCTGAGGCTTGAGGCAATTCCTAAGTAATGGCGGATGCACGCGAGCAGGGATGTGCGGTGCAAGTGAATTCGTCCATCCCACGCGAACATGATGAGGAGTGTTATGATTGTTCTCGAAAATCATGTGGCTGTTGTTACAGGGGCGAGCCAAGGGATCGGACGAGCGATAGCGCTTGGTCTTGCAGCGAAGAGAGCCAGGCTGTTTCTAGTGGGACGAAACCGCACGGCGTTACACGAGGTGGCAGAACTTGCGCGCAAGTTGTCGCCATTGGTCGTGGTCCATGCGACTGACCTGGTAGCTGATGGGGCAATCACCGGTATCGTGGAGAGTCTTAGTAAGCAATTGGGTGGCGTTGATGTGTTGATTCACTGTGCTGGAGCCTATTCGAAGGGTGATTTTCAAACGGCTTCAGTGGACGAATTTGATCGGCTGTATCGAGCCAATGTGCGTATGCCGTACCAGTTAACTCAGTCTCTTCTGTCAATACTCAAAAAAAGGAAAGGTCAGATTGCTTTTGTCAATTCAAGCCAAGGGCTTCAAGCACAGGCGCATCTTGGTCAATTTGCCGCTACTCAGCATGCTTTGAAAGCCATAGCGGATAGTCTCAGAGATGAGGTCAACTTGGATGGGGTTCGGGTGCTGAGTGTTTATCCTGGGCGAACCGCCACGCCACGCATGGAGGCTATTTTCCAGATGGAGGGAAGGGAGTACAGGCCGGAGCTTCTTCTCCAGCCCGAGGATATCGCTGCGGCTGTCATTAATGCTCTGATGATGCCGATAACAGCTGAGGTGACGAACATCAATATACGTCCGCTTATAAAGTCGTATTGATTGGTTGAAGCGGCGAACTTACAGATGTCGCTGACAAGGCGGGGTGTCCATGGTATTCCAAACTACCGGTGATACTATTCTCTCATAGTTTCATGTTGCACGGCGGGATCTATTGTGGAGATAGCATCGTGAGTTCTTGACGGCCAACAGATGATATGCAGAATAAGCCGGTGGAACATTGAGCTCGCAAGGGGCGACAATGGACTTCTCCGAGATGCTTGAAATAAAAGCGGCTAATCGTCGTCGGTATCGGACGTGGGCGGAGAGGAGGCCGATAGCTTCGCACCCGTCGCATGCTGGCATGATAGAGACTCTGAACTGGATCCTTGTGACTAACTCATGGGAGAGAACCGGCTCTCATCGCTAATCGGCACTATGAAAGTAACTTAACGAGGTGGCTATGGAGCAAAGTATTCAGGTAGTTCGGATTGAACCGTCCAAGGGGTGGGTATCTCTTCAACTAAAAGAGTTATGGGCTTATCGTGAGCTGCTCTACTTCTTGATCTGGCGCGATGTGAAGGTGCGCTATAAGCAGACTGCGCTCGGCGTGGGTTGGGCCATCATCCAACCCGTGTTTACTATGGTTGTCTTCAGCGTTTTCTTCGGACGACTGGGGAAGATTCCTTCCGACGGAATCCCTTATCCGATCTTCACGTACGCTGCCCTGGTTCCCTGGACCTTCTTTGCCCAGGGGATGGGGCAAGCATCCAACAGCCTGGTGGGAAGCGCCAATCTGATCAAAAAAGTTTATTTCCCAAGGCTTTCGGTTCCGATCGCGTCGGTGACTTCCGGAATCATCGATTTTTCGATTGCTTTTATTGTGTTGCTCGGCATGATGCTCTATTACGGCATCCTTCCCACGCTCAATGTGATCTGGCTCCCTTTCCTGCTTCTGCTCACGGTTGTGACGTCGCTCGGTGTCTCGCTCTGGTTGTCCGCCTTGAATGTCCAATTTCGAGATGTGCGACACGTGCTGCCGTTTCTGATTCAGCTTTGGTTTTTCGCGACTCCCATCGCGTATCCGAGCAGTTTGTTGTCGGAGCCTTGGCGGACCCTCTATAGCCTTAATCCGATGGTGGGGGTGATCGAGGGATTTCGTTGGGCCTTGCTTGGGACGGCGACCGCCCCGGGGCCGATGTTAATCGTGTCTTCGCTGACCGCCCTGGCACTTTTGGTCGGGGGAGCATTTTACTTCCGCCGGTTGGAAAAGACGTTTGCGGATGTGATTTGATCGTGTGAAAAGTGAACACCGGCGAAGAACTCCCGGCGTTGTACTGAACGACTAAGAGGCAATTCTGTGCATCGGGTAGCCTAGCGCCCACTTTGTACCACACTCCGAGGAATCATGGACGAGATCGCCATACGAGTAGAAGGAATCGGCAAGCGGTACCGTATCGGGAAAATGGAAAAGTATAAAACGCTGCGGGATTCTATCGCGGGGGCGCTCGGCGCGCCCTTTCAGAGAGCAAGGCAACTGTTCCAGGGAGGGGGGGCGAACGATGCTGAGTTGGATCCTGAGTTCTGGGCGTTGCAAGACATTTCCTTCGAGGTGAAGCAGGGAGAAGTCATCGGCGTGATCGGCGGCAACGGGGCGGGTAAGAGCACCCTCTTGAAAATACTCTCACGCATCGCCGAACCGACGGTCGGACATGCTGAAATTCGCGGGCGTGTCGGATCCCTCTTGGAAGTAGGCACCGGCTTTCATCCGGAGTTGACAGGCAGGGAGAATACGTTTCTAAACGGAGCGATTCTGGGCATGAAGCGGGCCGATATCGAAAGAAAATTTGACGAAATCGTCGCCTTTTCCGAGGTCGAGAGGTTTATCGATACGCCTGTGAAACACTACTCCAGTGGGATGTATCTTCGGTTGGCTTTTTCCGTCGCGGCGCACCTTGAGCCGGAGATTCTGTTGGTCGATGAGGTTCTGGCGGTCGGGGATGCAGGATTCCAAAAAAAATGTCTCGGCAAGATGGGAAGTGTCGCCAAGGAAGGCCGGACGGTCTTGTTTGTCAGTCACAACCTTGGGGCCATCACGCAGCTTTGCGGAAGGGCCGTGCAATTGGAGAAAGGCAGATTGAAGCGTGTCGGACCTTCGGTCGAAGTGGTGAATACGTATTTGTCTTCCTTGTTCGGAACGGAAGTCAAGTCGAGCTGGTCCAACGAATCGTCCTCGCCGAGCGACTCCGAGGTCCGATTCACATCCGTTCGGCTGTTGTCGAGCGATGGGCGACCGCAATCCGTCGTGAACTTTAACGACTCGCTTGTGCTGGAGATTGCATACGACGTAAAAGTTCCGATCAGAGACCTTTCTGTAACGTTTCACCTATGCGATTCGATGAATAATATCGTATTTGAATCGATGGATACCGACTTGCCTGAATTGAGAGGATGTGTCAGAGAGACTGGTCGTTATCATGCCGCCACCAAGATCCCTCCCTGTTTGCTGAAGCCTGGCCGCTACTATCTATCAATCATTTCGTTCACTCAAGGTGTAAGCAGCTATAAACTGTTTCAGCAGCTTGAGGGAGCATTGACGTTTGATGTGTCCGAGGTCGGTTATACGTTTAATCCGGGCCGGTTAGGAATCGTTTCCCCTGTGCTAGCTTGGAAGGTGTCCCGGCTCAACGACAACGGTCAAATGCCTCAGTGAGCGCCCATTCGGCAAACCGTGTCTTAAGCGTCTCCATGAATAGGACGGTGTTCCATGCCCTGTCACCGAAGCTTTCCTGAATGTGAGACTGTTTACCATGTAGCGATGTTGAGGAAGCAGCAACCAGGTCATCTTCTGGGTAATGGCGAGGACTGATATGAACGTGAATGAAACGGCACACCCCTGCCCACGACGACGCCAACTGGTCAGCGTCATTATGCCGGTGTACAACGCTGCCACGACGTTGGCCCCACAACTTGATGCACTGAACAGTCAGGTATTTGACGGCGACTGGGAGATCGTGGCCGTCGATAATCGTTCGACGGACGACTCGGTCGCGGTCATCCGGCAGTATCAGCAGCAGATGCCACATCTCCGTCTGGTCGGGGCAGAGGAGAAGCAGGGCCGTGCGTATGCCTGTAATGTCGGAGCGCGGGCCGCCAAAGGGGATGTCTTTCTTTTTTGTGATGCCGATGATGTCGTCGCCCCGGGTTGGCTCGCGGCACTGGCTCGGGCACTCGAGCAGCACGAGTTTGTCGCCGGCACCATTGACGTCGAGGCCCTGAACCAGAGCAAAGCCTGGCGCCATCACCCCGGCAATTTTGCCACGAGACGAAATCTGTTTTTTCTGCCATTTGCCTGTGGCGCCCTTATGGCGCTTTCGCGTGAAGCATTCGAGCGAGTCGGCGGCTTTAGCGAGAGGGCTTCCTTTTGCGAAGATATAGAGCTCTCGTGGCGTTTGCAACTGCAAGGCTATGTGCTCCATCCGGTCCCGGACGCGGTGGTTCAGTACCGTTACCGGGAGACGCTGCAAGCAATGTGGAAGCAGAATGTGCGCTATGGCGCGGCTCATGTCTATCTCTACAAGCAATTCGCCTCTTACGGAATGCCTCGCTCATCCCTCCGTGGAGTTTATTATAAATATAGGGGGTTGGTCATTGAGCTCCCCTATTTACTGGGGGGAGAAGAAAGCCGGAGGGCGCATTTCCTGCGCAAGGTGGCGCTCTGCTGGGGTCGGTTGTGTGGTTCCTTGCGCTATCGCACGGTTTATCTATAAGCATAAGGGCCGAGTGATATATTCGACTGAGTGAACCCGGCACAACGCAAACGCGGAAACAAGCGTAGACAGAGATAAGTTCGGGAGACTGGCTATTTGCTGAATCTTTGGAAAAGATGAACGTCGTGACGCATTTTCATCTTGCCTTTATGTCCGTCCTGCGGGAATTGGGTGAAACATATGAGGAGACGTATCCTTGTGCCACCGAGAGCGATGGAACTTCTTCCGGATGTCAAAGAGCATGCCTTGTCAACACGTTGGCCTCCGACCGTTTGGAGTTCTCTGAACATATTGCGTCGGATTGAGTCTCGGGTCCGCGATTCCATACGATAACAGCAGCCCTTTCTTCCGTGGGGATTCAACGGTAGAGGAATGTATGTGTGTAATTGGACTGGAATAACAAGATGAAGGAAAGCTTATGAGGTTGAGCGTCGTAATACCCTGTTTTAATGAAGCGGATACCATTGGGACTCAACTCGAGGCGCTTGCCAATCAACAGTGGTCTGAGCCTTGGGAGGTCATTGTGTCGGACAATGGGTCAACAGACGGCTCAATGGACGTCGTAAAACAATACGAGGGACGGCTGCCTAGTCTCCGAATCGTTGACGCATCCGGGAAGCGTGGACAAGCCTATGCCAGGAACGTAGGTGCAAAGAACGCCCTGGGTGAATTCATAGCCTTTTGCGATGCTGACGATGAGGTGGGTTCGGGGTGGCTGGCGTCGATGGGAGAGGCGTTGTCAAAGTGGGATTTTGTTGCCTGCCGCATCGATGTTCATAAGCTCAGCCCTGCATGGGTGGCGGAGAAGTGGGACCATTCACAGGCACGAGGGCTTCAGACGGGCGGTTTCTTGAACTTTCTTCCGCATGCTGGGGGAAGTACCATCGGAATTAAGCGTCGTATCCATGAGGAAGTCGGCGGTTTCGCTGAATCATGTCGTTTAGGTGAAGATACGGAGTATTGTTGGAGAGTGCAGCTGAAAGGAACAGCGCTTCATTTTGTGTCGGATGCGGTGATGCATGTTCGCTTGAGGGATACCGTGAAAGGGATTTTTCTCCAGTCTTTCGGCTGGGGAGAATACCGCGTTCTTCTGTACAAGAAGTACCTTCCATTAGGCCTGCCAAGACACACGTGGAAAGAAGGGATCGAGGCATGGAAAGATCTCATCATAGGCTTCCTCAAGAATATTCACAAAATTCGGAGTAGAAGAGATCTGGTTCATTGGGCTCAGCGTCTTGGCACCCGAATGGGGCAGCTAAAGGGCAGTATCAAATACAGAATTTTTGCGATTTGACCGGCTCCTCAATGGCGCAAGAGAGATACTGAAGCGCATGTGTCAGTCGCCGGCAGGCTGTTGACAAACAGCGTACAGCGAAGATCTATTGACGGAGGTCAGCTTTTGATGTCCTTAAGTTGGAAGTCATCCGCCAGAGCTATTTTTCAGAGGTTGGGGCGTTTGGAGAGTTATTATTATGATTATTGGGAGCTCAACAGACAGGCTATGAGAAACCTGAAGGCCGTGGAAAGCTATAAAGGCAAGACGAGCCGTCAGGATCTGAAACAGTGTAACGATTATGCGGTGGAGGTCCTCGGACATAAGCGCTTTGCCCCCTGGTTGTATGTCTATACGGCGGTTTCCGGGCGGTTTCGAGAGGGCTGGATTCCCGATAACTACTACTTCTCGGTTGTCGTACCCACGATTCAGAAGCGGTATGGACCGATGGCGGACCTCAGGGGGCTGAGCGCGGTCATGCTTCAGAGCGCGGCCCTTCCTGATGTGCTCGCGTACGTCAACGGGATCTTTTTTGACACCACCTCCGGATTTGTGTCACCCGATGCGGTGAGAGACAAACTGTTCAAGGATCAGGAGCGAGTGGTCTTCAAGCTCGATCATTCGCTCCGAGGTGAAGGCGTTTATTTTCTCACGCGTGAGTCGTTCAGTCTTGAACAGATCCACCGGCTGGGGAACGGGGTGTTTCAACGCGCCGTGCGGCCGCATCGATTGTTCGCTGAATTCACCCAACAATCCGTAGCAACCGTACGAATCACGACCGTGTACGAGGAGAGTGGGAAGGTGTCCGTGCGGGCATGTTACCTGAGAATGGGCAGTGGAGATGAAACCCATGTGCAGTCAAAAACCGAAATCAGAGTGCCGGTCAACGTGGTCAGTGGAGCATTAGAGGAGATCGGGTACACGGCGGAATGGCTGGAGACCAGAGTTCATCCGACGAGCCATGTCGCGTTTGCCGGGAACGTGATTCCTGCATTCCATAGTTGTGTACGCACCGTGACCGAGTTGCATCGGAAAGCTCCCTATACACGCTGTGTAGGCTGGGATGTGACTGTCGACCGGGACGAGCAGGTCCAGCTCCTGGAATGGAATGGGGCGAGAAACGGCATTAAGTTCAGCGAAGCCACGCAAGGGCCGTGCTTTGCGGACTTAGGCTGGGAGCGACTATGGAAGTCAGGGTAATGGGTGTGCACTATCCGCCGGCCGCTCATTTCAATGGGCTCCCCAAAAAGCATAGCGAGTTCTTCCAACTCGTCTCTTGGACATCAAAAAGAAATGCTCCACTTGATTAAGAAGGCATGCGCGACGGTGAAGTGTGCTGCTCTTTCCAGAGTGGGGACGATCACGAGTGTGTCCACGTCGCGACCGATGGTGGCCCTCACGTTCGACGATGGCCCCGATCCGCTTTGCACCCCCCGTCTTCTTGCGATCTTGGAGAAGCATCGCGCAAAAGCGACATTTTTCATGGTGGGCCAAGCCGCAGCGCTCCATCCCGACATCGTGGCAAAAGTGGCCGGCGGCGGACATGCGATCGGCAATCACTCCTGGGATCATCCTTCTTTCCCGCTCATCACCGGACGGGAGCGGCGGGCCCAGATCCGGGCCTGCGCGCAGGCGATTGCTCCCTATGGAGTACCGCTCCTACGCCCTCCCTATGCGGACCAGAACCTGTGGTCCCGTCTCGATGCATTATGGCTCGGCTATCAGGTCATCATGTATAGTGTGACGGCCGATGATTGGCTCGACCATGACGCGGATTGGATGAAGAGCAGGATTATGAGCCGAATTCGTGACGGCAGCATCATTCTTTTGCATGATTCGCTTTTTCGGTATGGAGAGGAGCGCTATGCCGACCGGGAACCGATGATGAACATGGTGGACTCGTTTCTCAGAGAACTGAGCGGGCGTTTCAGCTTCGTCACCGTTCCGGAACTGCTTCGAGAGGGGCGTCCGTTACGAAGAAAGTGGTGTAAGAAATGTGACGTTGACTTTCTCAATGGGCTCACAGGGCCGTACGGGGATGGGTGGCGATACTCGGGAGCCGATGGTGGCTCAAAAACAGAAAAGAGAT
This sequence comes from Nitrospira sp. SG-bin1, assembly GCA_002083365.1. Taxonomy (NCBI): domain Bacteria; kingdom Pseudomonadati; phylum Nitrospirota; class Nitrospiria; order Nitrospirales; family Nitrospiraceae; genus Nitrospira; species Nitrospira sp. SG-bin1. The sequence continues at coordinate 83,943 of LVWS01000015.1, forward strand.
GCGCCGGGCAACCTTAGAATGAAAGGCTTTTCGGCAGGCCTGTCCAAAATCAATCATGATGAATATGCCTGTGTGAGATCGTGATGTGATAACGACGACCGACCACTAAGGGCATTTCTGCGCGATGCCCTATACGCTCCCCTGAACCATAGACCATTAAAAGAAGAATGTCTTGGTGCAATGTCCCTTAGCCATGAAGTTGTCATGCGTTATTCGAAGTGTACTGAACGCGAATGGTAACAGCCTTGAAGGACACCGATCCCGGGTACTGTGGGCACTGACCATTCACGCCTGCAGAAACCACAGCCACGCGGCGCCATTCCGGCATCGCTTACTAATGAGAAACGATATTCGAGACAAGCGGAGTCACTTCGGGCATCATGGACCGGTCGCCATAGAGAGCGGACGTTCTTCTTTCAACACATCTCCTTGACGGAGAGGCTTGCTAGTTAGACTATGCAGTCTATGGGCCATGACGATCTCGAGGAGCCTGGTATAGGAAGATGTGCGGAATAGCCGGAGAGCTGAGATTCAGGAGCAAACAGTCCGCATGCGCGGACTGGGACAAAATCAGTTCGATGATGTCCCGTCGAGGGCCGGATGATAGCGGATCCTGGTCCGGTGATGAATACTGCACCTTGGTATTTCGCAGGCTGTCGATAATCGATTTGAGCCCACGGGGCCATCAGCCCATGACCGTCGGGAACGGCCGATATACATTGGTGTTCAACGGCGAAGTCTATAATTTCATGGACCTGCGGGGACAATTGGAGAACCGAGGGGTGACATTCCGCTCGACCAGTGACAGCGAAGTTGTCCTGTATGCATTGATAGAATGGGGGACAGACGCGTTGGCCCGGTTCAACGGGATGTTCGCGTTGGGTTTGTATGACAGCGTTGAGAAGAAGCTGCTGCTGGCGCGCGACCACGCGGGCATGAAGCCGCTCTATTACTTGCTATGCGATAACGGCATCGTCTTCGGTTCTCAGTACGATCAGTTACTGGCGCATCCCTGGAGCGCTCGTTTCGGCGTGTCCGAGGAGGCGTTGGGACTGTATCTGCGCTTGGCCTATATCCCCGCTCCTTGGGCCATAAAAAAGAATACCCACATGCTCGAACCAGGCATGTGGATGGAAATTTCCGCTGAGGGACAGTGTGCACGGGGCCACTTTTATGTTTTTCCCGAATATGCCGAGCCTTCGTTGAGAGGGGAAGAAGCCTTCGAGGCGGTGGATGAAGCCATAACGGCGGCCGTGAAAAGGCATTTAATCAGTGATGTTCCCGTGGGGGCCTTTTTATCCGGCGGCATCGACTCTCCGTTAGTGGTGGCCAAGATGCGGTCCGTCAGCTCAAAGGCCATAGAAACGTTCACGATTGGAACCGGGGAAAAACATACGGACGAATCCGCGGACGCGCAGGCGTATGCCAAAGAAATTGGCGTCAAACATACGGTCGACTATATCTCTCCCGATCAGGTGCAGGCGTTGACCGCGGATGTCATCGACGCCTGTGGAGAACCGTTCGGTGACTATTCGATCTTTCCGACCTTGATGGTGTCCAGATTGGCCGGCCGTGATCATAAGGTGATGCTGTCCGGCGATGGCGGGGATGAATTGTTCTGGGGGTATCCCAGCCGCTTCATCAAGCTTATCCGGCTGACTCAGGATTTCAGGCGACCGCTTTGGCTGAGACGGCTGCAATGGGGAATGAAAAGAGTCCTGTTAAGAGGCGATGACAGGTATTTGCTTATGGAGTCCTTGGGCCACTGCCATCGTTCCATGCACACCCGCCTTCCTGAGGTGGGTCTGAAGGAAATATTTCCGTCCTTGCCCGCATGGCCATCGGAAAACAATGTGTATGCGTACGATGGTCGTGACCAGGATCGAATAGCGCAGCTCTCGCGGTGGCATGAGTTGGTCCATCATTTGACCATGGTATTGATGAAGGTTGATCGGGCCAGCATGTACAACTCACTGGAGGTTCGCGTTCCTTTACTCGACAGGCAAGTCATCGAAGCGGCCACGAAGATCGACTGGCGCGATTGCCTGAATATGGAACAGAAACTTGGGAAACTACCGTTGCGGCATGCCTTGGCAAAAATGGTGACATACAAGACGTTTCGGAAGCGCGGGTTTGAAGTGCCGATGGCGACATGGCTCAGAACATCTCTGAAACAGCTGTTCGAGGAACAGGTCCTGACACGAACCGATATCCTGGGGCTTGAAATCGATCGAAGGGCGTTGCGTGGAGTATTTGAAGACCATATCAATGGAAGATGCAATTATGCACGTGGACTCTGGCCGCTCCTCAGCTTGGCATTATGGGAAAAGCGATACTTCGCAAGGCCTCAGGTAGGTATCAACTGAGTTTCGGATTCGGCATCGGGACTGCAACTTGAGTCGTACGGAGACCTGCCCCTAAGGTCCGGCCTCTTTATCAGGAACGATCACAATGCCAGATTCTACAGCTCCTCTTGTCTCCATAGGCATACCGACATATAACAGGGCGGGCACCTATCTTCGACATGCGCTGCGCAGCGCGGTGCGTCAAACCTATGAGAACATTGAGATCATCTTGTCCGATAATTGCTCGCAGGACGATACCGAATCGGTCGTGAAGGAATTCGGCGAGGCTCGGATCAGGTACTACAGGCAAAAAGAAAATATCGGCCCGGTCAACAATCGAAATTTTTGCCTGGAGCAATCCCGAGGGAAGTACTTCGTCCTGCTGATGGACGATGATTTGATCGACGACGACTTTGTCGCCACCTGTATGGAGGCGGTGAAACATCATGAGCCGGGCGTCATTTTGACCGGAGCGCGCGAGATTGATTCCAAAGGGAATATCATATCCGCTTGTCGCAATACGGTGGGCGGTTGTTCAACGGCCGAATTTATCTTAGGATGGTTCGAGCGCAAACTGCCTCTGTATCTGTGCAGCACGATCTTCAACGCCGACAGGTTGAAAGAGCTTGGCGGAATACATTCGAAAACGAACAGGTATGATGATGTCGTGGCATATGTTCAACTTGCCGCGAAATACGGGAGAATAGATATTCCCGATGTCAAAGCGAGTTTTCGCAGGCACGACAGCAATATCGGGAGTGCTGTCCATTATTCCGCTTGGTGCGAAGACAGTCTTTTTCTGTTGGACATCATGTGCAATGCCGTGCCTGAGCATGCTGCCGTCATACGAGAAAAGGGAATGGCGTACTTCTGCTTCAGAAATTACAACCGCGTCGCCGGAATGACACCTCTGAGTGAACGGTGGCATGCGTACCGAACGATCTACAGGACCTTTGACTACTGTTATTCCCCGTTATGGTTTTTGTATGTAAAAAACCTTTCTCGTCTCCAGAAGTTTCTGAAGAGGCAAATTACAAGCCGGTAGCATGAGTTCATGCGCGTTTGTCTTCGAGAGTAGCAGATTCAAGGGCGTGTATTAATTCGGATCGTTCGGCCTTATCGTATCATCCATTATGAAAATTGCTTTTCTTGTCAGCCAATTTCCCTCCGTCTCCGAGACCTTTATCTTGAATCAGATTGTGGGTCTGATGGAGCTGGGCCATGATGTCCATATTTTCGCCGACAAGTCGGTGAAGAATGTCACCATTCATGAGAACTATGAGAAATACGGATTGTCCAAGCGCACACACTACTATGGAATTCCACAGAACAAAATATCGAGAATGCTCAAAGCCATTCTCCTCATCATGAAATATGCGCCAAGCCACTATGACGTTCTGCTCAGATCGTTAAATATCGTTCGGTATGGGAAACCGTCATGGTCCCTTAGTCTCCTTTTCATGAGCGCCGCGCTGACAGAAAGAGGTCCTTTTGACATCATCCATTGCCAGTTCGGCGCGCTCGGACCCAGTGGGGTGGCACTCAATCAAATCTGTGCGAGTCATTCCAAGATCGTGACATCCATCCGAGGGTATGATGTAACCGTGTATCTCAAAAAACACCCGGGGATTTATCGTGAGTTATTCGGGGAAGGGGATTTGTTTTTGCCGGTTTGCGAGTTCCTTAAGGAACGGTTGATCCAGGAGGGCTGCGAGCAAAAGAAAATCGTCGTTCACCATTCCGGCATTGATTGTTCAAAATTCGAATACATTCAGAGAGAGCGGGGACCTGGCGACCCTATCAAGGTGCTGACGATTGCGAGGTTGATCGAAAAGAAAGGCGTGGCCTTTGCCGTTGAAGCCGTGTCACACCTTCTTTCAAAGGGAGAAAAAATAGACTATTCGATAGTCGGGGATGGAGCGCTTCGTGAGGAGTTGCAGCAGTTGATAAAGAGCATGGGTATTGAGCGACAAGTCAGATTGCTCGGTTGGAAAACACACGAGGAAGTGAAAAGATTATTGGAGGAATCGCACGTGCTGGTTGCTCCTAGTTTGACTTCCGAAAGCGGTGATCAGGAGGGGATTCCAAACGCCATCAAAGAGGCGATGGCTACGGGGTTGCCCGTGATCAGTACCTTTCACAGCGGGATACCGGAACTGGTGGCCGACGGTGTGTCGGGTTTGTTGGTGCCGGAACGGGACGCGGTTTCTCTTGCAGAGGCCCTGGCCCAGCTGATGAGCCATCCGGAAATATGTAATAGGATGGGTAAAGCGGGAAGAATGCACGTGGAGCAAGGGTTTGACACACACGCCTTGAATAAAAAGCTGGAAGAATTATACCGGGAACTCATGCAAGACACGTATTCCAGGCCGTGCGCTCTCGACATCGACCGATGCATACTTTAATAAACTCCGATGTCGCATGGGGTTTGTATAGACGGCGTAAGAGAGGCCTCTCACTCCAAGCTTCGATATGACGCGGGGAAACGTCTCACGATGGTCGCTCCTCACATGTTTGAAAATATTCATACAGAAGAAAGTACGGGGGGGGGTGCCGATAGGCCAAAACTGCTCCTCCTCGCCTGCTATTTCCCGCCGGTCCAGACGATCGGGGCTGTTCGTACATGGAACATGGCGAGGTATTTGGCCAGGTTAGGTTGGGAGGTTACCGTGGTAACCCCCTACCCTCGTGTCTGGCGCAATGCCGACGACAGCGAAAAGATCTCGACCGAGTTGGATGCCGAAGGCATTCATCGTATCCTGACCGGCCATCGATGGTGCTGCCTGGTGCCCAATCATCTGAAATGCTGGGATCGGAACATGGGATGGGTTGTAGGAGGCATCTGCCGATCGATCGCACGGCGACTCGGGGTCGATATGCATATAGGTTGGATCAAGGAGGCCGAGCGAGCTTGTTCCAATTTGAGTCCGAAAGATGTGGATGTCATTCTTGCTTCCGGTTCGCCGTTCGTGGCGTTTCGACTTGCAAGAAGCCTCTCAGATCGGCTGAGGCGGCCTTATGTCTTGGACTATCGAGACCCCTGGACTCAAAGTCGTTTCGTCGATCGGCCACCGAGACCAGGGGCGGTCCGGGAAGAGGCACGTTTGCTTGAAGGTTGTGCAGCGGTCACCATTGCGTCGCCTTCATGGGGCGAGGACTTGGATCAACGGTACGGTGTTGGGGAAAAGGTTCATGTGATGACAAACGGCTACGATCCCGACGAGATGGCCGCCGTCAAACCATACGACTTCGGACATTGTGCCATCGTGTATACAGGAACCTTTTATCATCCAAAGATCCTCGTCTCACCGTTCCTTGCCGCGCTCAAATGCCTGAAGGAGTCTCCGAATGAAACAAACGAAGCATGGTACTTCCACTACTATGGGGTGCAAGAAGGCTATGTTCGCCAACAGGCTGCTCAGTATGGTCTGACTGATCGTGTAGTGATTCATGGAAGAGTCCCGAGGCGCGAGGCGTTATCGGCAGTCAAGGGGGCGAACCTCGCACTGGTCATTAGTTCAATTTATGAGCAAAGCCAACTCATAGATAAAGGGACTATCCCGGGCAAAATATTTGAAGCCATCGGATTCGGAACGCCGGTTCTCCTTATTTCCTCTTTTGGCAGTGACACAAGAAGGCTCGCGGCTTCTACCGGATTCGTGAAAAGTTTTACAGGTGCCGATACTCAGGGTATGGTATCGTTTCTCCAGGAAGTGGTTAGTGGACAGACGCCTCGGTCCGAGAACATCGAGAGCTGTTCGTGGACGACCATTTCTAAGAATCTTGATGCCATCCTGCGAGGGATAGTGGCGCGTGATAAAAGTCGCGCACAGGCGTGAGACAGAGGTTGGGATGGTGCGAACGTGCCAACGCAGACATGTGGAGTCTGATGCCCCGTCGTAAATCTTGCTGCAGCGCTCCTCACACGTAATTTTCGATCAAGATGGATCAGTGGGATGTCCGAAATCGTCAATGTGCGAACAGAATGAGAAAATCAGTGGCGGCAGATTCGCTGGTGTTACGAATTATTTCATGTATATGATTCGGCTTGAGACGAGGCAATGAAACCGGGTGCTAAGCACATGGTCAATTCTGAAATAATTATTGAACGGCACGATAAGCAAAATGCCGATGGCCGGAGCTTATCTTCCTGGCTTCAAGGTCATGCGTGTGTTGCGACGGTGATTGTTCTAATCGCGTCGCTGCTGCCGCGCTTGTTTCTGACTTTGTCGGCGGATCCCGCAGATCTCAAGTTCGGCGACTCCGGATCCTATTTCCGTCCTGCTGTAAGCCTTTTAGAGAAGGGAAAATTTTTAAACAAAAATCAAGAGCCGGAAGTCAGCAGAACTCCTGGATATCCTGTATTTCTATCGGCGCTTATGGTCGTGACCGGAAAGAGCGTGAATAATGATGAGGACCTTCGCACCATTCTGGTCGTCCAAACCATTATTACATCCTGGAGCGTGGTCTTTCTCTATTTGCTGGCTCGACGGATCGTTCCTCCTATTATGGCCTTCACGGGAGCTCTCTTGGCAGCTTTTTCTCCTTGGGGCGCCGTAACAGCCGGCTTTGCGCTCACCGAAGGTCTATATTTTCTGACCCTTGCGATGCTGTTTTTTGTAATGTATTTCGTGGTAGAGCACACGACGAAACTTTATGCAATTTTAGCTGGCGGTGCAGCCATAGGGCTACTGACAAGCGCTGTGGTATTTGTAAGGCCTCTCTGGCCTCTGGTACCAATTGTCGCGATCGCACTATTTCTCTTGTGCGGGGACAAGCGGGAAAAGGCTTGGATTTTGGTGGCCGTCATGCTCGTCTGCTCGGCTTCACCCTTATACCTGTGGAAGACTCGTAACCTACGCGAGGCCCAGTTTGATGGGTTTAGCGACGTCCCGGGAGTGAATGCCTATCATTACTTTGCGGCTGGTGTGAAGGCGCAACTTCAAGAAGCAAGGGGAGACCGGTGGGCGCTCCATAGAGCAGCACATGAGGAAGAACGAGAGTGGAGTCAGGGCCTTTCCATCCAGGAAGTGAATGACGAACGCTGGCGAAGGGCGATCGCCGTTTTTCGAGCAGCTCCTATCTTGACGGGCTATTGCTTTGTATTGAACGCGGGCCAATATATCATTCATCCCGATCCGGCTATTTTGCGACCGGCTGGATTGAACTTCCGTGGCGATGTTTGGGTGCTTGGTGGATTTTTGGCTTCCTTATTGATTTTTGCTGGGCTAGGCCTATGTGGCACTCCGGACAGAAATCGGGACGGCGGCGTGATCCAGATGAAATGGCTGCTAGCAATTTTGGGTATTTGTCTACTTCTTACTCTGCCTTCAGGGATTACGTTCGGTCAAGGTTCACGATATCGAGTCGCGCTGGAGTTCATCGTTCCGTTACTGGCAGCTATAGGACTAGTACGTCTCATTCGTAGTTTAAGACAGAATTGACTTCCTGTCAGGTAATATCCTTGCCGGCAGTTATTCCAGTTGGCACCGTGCTTCCTGCAGTGGCGAGATTCTGGATTGGACTCGCCGAGGCCCCACGACGGGACGTCTACACTGTGATATTCGGGTGAACGTTCTTCAAGAATCACTTATCGTATGGAAGTGGGCAGCATGAACCACTGTATGAGAGTTAGAGGTTTACGTTGGTAGAGGAGCCACCGCTTGTCATCGATCTCGATGGCACACTGCTTCGTTCCGATCTTTTGATCGAGACGGCGCTGATGTACGTACGGGATAGACCTCGCCGGATTCTTGCGCTGCTGCAGTGGCTGATGCTGGGGAAAGCTGTCCTCAAACGCCAACTGGCCTATGCCACGGAGATCGATGTCACTACTCTGCCCTACGACAGGGTGATAATCGAGTTTATCGAGCATGAGCGACGGCGTGGCCGGCGGATCGTTCTCGCGACGGCGAGCCATCGCAGGCTGGCAGACCAGGTCGCAAGCCATCTGAGGCTCTTCGATGACATCATTGCTACAGACGGTGATTGCAACCTTTCAGCCCATGCTAAGCGCGATGTACTCGTGCAGAACTTCGGTCATCGTGGTTTTGACTATGCTGCCAACTCCAAGAAAGACCTGCCCGTATGGAATGCCGCCCGTCAGGCTTATGTGGTCAATGCCTCCCTCATGGTTGAACGTAGGGCGCGGGCGCTTGGCAATGTGGCCGGTGTCCTCGGGTCCCCACAAGGAGCACTGCGCGACTGGATACGAGCTCTGCGGGTGCATCAGTGGCTCAAAAACATTCTCATTTTCGTGCCGTTACTGGCTGCCCACCGCTATACAGAGTGGTTGCAGGTTCTCAATGCGTCACTCGCCTTCCTTTCTTTTAGTTTATGCGCTTCCAGCGTCTACATCTTGAACGACTTGCTTGATCTTCGGGATGACCGTCACCACGTCCGCAAGCGATCAAGGCCTTTTGCCTCCGGGCAACTCTCGGTCCAATCCGGTCTGATCGCGTCTCCGCTCATGCTGATGGCCGCCTTGGGTTTGGGGATCTGGTTGTTGCCGATCGTTTTCACGATCGGATTGGTCTGCTATTACGCGCTGACGCTGGCCTATTCCATATGGCTCAAACGACGAATGGTCATCGATGTCATCACTCTTGCAATCCTATACACCTTGCGCATCCTTGTCGGTGCCGTCGCTCTCAGTATTCAACTGAGCTTTTGGCTGCTCGCGTTTTCAATGTTCATCTTCCTAAGCTTAGCGCTGGTCAAGCGCTACGCCGAACTGTTTCAGGTACGTGAACAAAGCAAACAGGACAAAGCTCGTGGCCGAGGCTACTTCACAGATGATCTGCCTATGATCGCGGCGCTCGGTGCCGCATCCGGCTACATGGCGGTGATGGTGTTGGCCCTCTATATCAACGATGGCCGAACCACTCAGCTGTATAGCCATCCAGAATTCATTTGGTTGGCTTGTCCCTTGCTGCTTACATGGATCACACGCGTTTGGATGCTTACGCACCGCGGCTCGATGAACGAGGATCCCGTAATTTTTGCCGTTCGCGACCGTGTGAGTCTTTCCATCGGCGTATTGATAGCGTTCGTATTTTGGGCGGCCATATGAGCACTGGTAAATTGCTGTTATAATGGTCGCGACTCGTCGACGCGCAAACGATCGTGTCCTTGACGGGGTATCCTACGAGAGATATAGTGATTTGCGAAATTGCGATTACCTATAAGATATCGTACTCATCCGAGCCAGTACAGGTGTTGATAGGACTGGTGAGTTTCCTGTGCCGAAAAGGTCAGAACCCACGGGTTGATCTGGCCTAAGGATCCTACACCGCGCCTAACAAGCAACCCGCCTTAGTTACAAAGAGCACCTACAAAAAACCGAGGTACACTCCATTCTCGACCGACCCATCAGATTAAACCAGGGACTATCGACAAGCGGGGTACCGGTCGCTACTCAACACATCGTGCCCCAATCCCGCACCACCCCTGTTGAGAGATGCTTGCTCTTTGCGGCGATGGTGATTCTACCGCTGGAAAATTATCTTCCCACGGTAGCCGGGATGACCGTCAACTTTCTCCTGTTTGTCGTGATCGCGGCATATATCATGGTGAATCGTCCTCGCACCTTGGGCAAGACGTGGTATCACCCCGTCTTTATCGCAGCCTATGCCTTCATCGGTGTCAGCGTCCTCTTGGAATTTTCGAGCCCGCTCTCCAGATATGGCGACCTTATACGTTTTGGGCAAATGATCGGAGGCGCGGTGTGCGTGGCGGTACTATGTAGAGATCGCTCGGCGCTGACTATCGGCCTGTACGGATATATTGCGACAGCCTTCTGGGTATCTATTGTTCTCTATTCGACGGGATATGAAACGCTACAGGGAATGCAGGCTGATGATTTCGGCGAGGCTAGCCAAATTCGCCGTCAAGCGTTCGGGAATAAGCCCTTGGGGGCCAATATAAATCATCTGTCCTTTATATGCGCTCAGGGAGCAATCGTGGCATTTGCTCTATCTTTATGGGACAGATTAAAGCATCTCCGTATTTTATTGCTGGGAGCAGGCGCCTTCTGTCTCATTGCCTCATTCTTACCGATGTCCAGAGGTGTCGCCGTGGTCATCTTCGTGTCCTTTGCGACAATTCTCTATGCCCAAGGATTCAGATATGGGAAAGCTTTGATCGTTGCTTCCGTCTTAGGCATGATTGTTTATGCAGTGCTACCTGACGCGATCTGGTCTCGGATGGTGTTCTCAACTGAGACGGCAAAGAGTGGCAAAAAGGAGAGCCGGATGCAGTTATATGACACGTCATTAGATCGTCTACCGGAATACATCGTAGCTGGTGTTGGTTCGGGAAATTTCCATGAAAAATGGGGGCTCGAGAAGGGGTATGGCAGACACCGTGCCGGTGGTATGATTACGCATGGTGTGCACAACTCACTTCTCGCGATCACAATCTACTGGGGAGTTCTCGGCCTCATATTTTTTCTGTGGATCATATGGCATGTCTATCGTTTAATACCATCACGATCCGGTCGTGATGAACTTTCGCTTGCACTGCTGGGCATTCTCGTCGCGCTCGGTTTATATCTCCTCCAGATACATGGTTTTCATGACAAGATGTTTTCCTTTGGTATCGGCATGTTGGTTGGTGCGAGACAATGGATCTGGCCCACGGGGATCGTATCGGAAGCTGTGGAAACAAATGTTCGTCGGCGCCTGTAACGCCTTAGTTGTTTAAAACACTTAGCGAATCTTAGGGACTTTCTGTAGGGATCCCCACGTGGACTGCCGCATCCTCTATCTCGTCGGGCAGTTAGGTTTAGGTGGATTAGAGCGGCAGCTACTGTACTTGCTAGAATCTATGGATCGAAGCAAGTATAAACCCGTCGTCGCTGTGTGGGGGAATTCTCATAATGATCACTATGCCGCATTCATTCGCGCATTAGATGTTCCTGTGGTCGCACTAGGAACCAAGCCGACACGATTGGCCAAATTACAGGCTCTGCGCAGTCTGGTGTCCGATCTGCGACCTGAGGTCATTCACTCGTACACGTTCTATACGAACATCGCTGCCTGGTGGGCAGCTCAAGGTGCAGGAGCCATCCCTATTGGGTCGGTACGAAGCAGCTTTACCCGAGCTAGCCGGGAAGCGGGGCAGATTTTAGGGCGATTTTGTAGACGATGGCCGTCCGGCCAAGTCTATAATAGCTTTAATGCGGAGCAAGAGGCCAAACGTTCGGCGACAATAAATCGGCCTCGCCGCATCTACGTTGTCATGAATGGAGTCGATCTGGATCGGTACATACCTCAGCCGTACCCTGAACGGGGACATATCCTAGCTGTAGGAAGCCTGTCATCGGTAAAGCGATGGGATCGGTTAATTCGAGCCGTCGGTTTTCTTGCCTCTAAGGGCGTATGTCCTGAGGTCCTTCTTGCGGGATCAGGACTCTTGAGAGGGGAACTAGAGGACATGGCGAGAAGTCTCCATGTGGATCATCTAGTTCGGTTTCTGGGCGCGCGGAACGATATTCCGGATCTACTCGCTGATGCGGCCTTTCTTGTCCATACTGCCGAGAGCGAAGGCTGTCCAAATGTCATTATGGAGGCGATGGCCTGTGGTCGTGCCGTTGTCGCCACCGACGCGGGTGACGCTCCCTATTTGATAAAAGACGGCAAGACGGGGTTCGTGGTGCCAAAAGAGGATGGAGCTGTACTCGCCGATCGTATCGTAGCTCTTCTCAAAGACCAGGAGTTGTGTCGCAGGATGGGGGATGCCGGTCGGACAAAGGCCGAGCAAGCTTTCGGACTCGATCGCTTGCTGTCAGAGACCTTTGCGGTCTATCGGGCTGAAGGGTGGAAGGACAAATAACATGTGTGGAATCGGTGGTTGGATCGGCAGACAGGAGGGTGGCGGTGAAGCTGCCGACCATATGCGGCGGTCGCTCCATCACCGAGGCCCCGACGCCTTCGGAGTCCGGTCTTTCCCCTCGGCCACTCTGGTGCACACGCGTCTCTCGATCATCGACCTGTCGGAAACCGGTACTCAGCCGATGGCAAATGAAACCGGAACGGTTTGGAGTGTCTTCAACGGCGAGATTTATAATCACAGGGAGTTGCGGAGCCATCTGGAAGGGAAAGGGCACCGCTTCAGGGGCCATTCGGACTCTGAAGTCATACCACATCTCTATGAAGAGCTAGGCATAGGTTTTGTTGAGCGATTGAGGGGAATGTTCGCAATCGCGATCTACGATATGCGTACCGAAACGCTCTTGCTTGCTCGAGACCGTTACGGGATCAAGCCGCTTTTTTATGCCCCGACGAAGTCGAGGCTGGCTTTCGCAAGTGAGCTCAAGGCCGTACTTTGTGTAAAGGACATCGACACGAGGCCGGATCGACAGGCGATCTATGACTCCGCGGCGCTGTTGTATATTCCAGCTCCCGGCACTTTCTATCAAGGTATCCATGCTTTGCAAGCCGGAGAGATTCTCGAAGCAAGTTCACTGTCAGATGGCGCGATTTCCTGGAAGGCACGACGGTATTGGAAGGGAATCATCGCACCGGACCCAAGCCTGTCCTTATCGGAAGCCGTTGATCGAGCGGAAGAGCTGATCGCGACAGCAGTCCAACGTCAGTTAGAAAGTGAGGTCCCTCTCGGTTCGTTGCTGAGCGGAGGAATTGATTCCTCACTCGTCAGCGCGGCAGCTCAACGAACGCTTCAGGGAAGGCTGCGGACCTATAATGTTCGTTTCTCGGACCGGAAGTATGATGAGACATCGGACGCATTAGCCGTGGCCCAACATATCGGCAGTCATCATATGGCGCTCGATATGGACGAGGGACAAGGAACATGGGAACGGGTCATCGACTTGCTGAAGCATGCGGGACAGCCCTTTGCCGACACATCGCTATTCGGGGTCAATGCGGTGTGTCGTTTGATGCGTGCCCATGTCACCGTTGCGCTCTCGGGAGACGGCGGGGATGAAGGATTTGGTGGATATGATGTCTATTGGCGGCTGACCAGAATTGCACAGATGCAACGTTTGCCTGCCGCTCTGTGGAATGTAAGCGCTCTGGCGCTTGATCCACTGGCAAACCTGGCGGTTGTGTCACCCCATCTCCCAGCTCGTCTCAGGGAAGTGGCATACGGCGACGATGTGCAAATCGTTCAAAACTTGTTCACCTTTTTGCAAGAAGAAGAATTGCGCAGGTTATGCTTGGACTATGGAAAAATGCTGCCGGTTCGCCGGTTCTTTGAGCAACAGTGGGAGCACTGCTTACCCCCGAAGGCGGGTCGAGTGGAGCGGCTCTCTGGATTGGCGACGGAAGCCAACGTGCGCGTGACGTTGGCGAACGACTTTTTGTTCAAGGTTGACCTCGCCAGTATGAAGGAAAGTCTCGAAGTGCGTGTACCCATGCTGGATGAGGAATTGTTTTCATTTGGCCTCACCTTGCCGCACCAGCTCAAAGTGAAAGGCCGTGAGTGCAAGCAGGTCCTGCGGGAGATTGCCGCACGGCAGCTCCCTCTGATGATCGCCAAGAAACCCAAGCACGGTTTTGCTGTTCCTGTGGATCGGTGGGTGGATGCTCAGTTTAGGTCTCGCGTCAGAGAGACACTGCTTGGTCCATCGAGTCGGCTGCCGGAGTTTTTTAGGCCGGAGAGATATGAACCGATCGTGGAAGCGTTTTGCAGCGGTCGCCCCGATGGAGCTTTCTCACGGGGTGCCATCTTCCGGCTGACGATTTTCTTGCTTTCCGTTCACTTGCATTTAGCGGATGACGGAGCCGTCTGCTAAATGGGAACAGCTGAAGCCTTAATGGGCTTGTCATTCTGTGAGCCGAACTTATGCTAACTTTTGAAAACCAGAAACGTCCAACCGTGCTCTTAGTCGGCAACTTCCTATCTGCTACTAGGGGAACTCGGAGTGTGTGCGAGGACCTTGCCTTCCGACTCAAGGCTGCCGATTGGTGCATTATCACAACATCCTTTCGTCCTGGTCGGTTAGCACGGTTGCTTGATTTTCTGCAGACTGTTTGGCGGTGTCGAAATCAATATCATGTGGCACATGTCGATGTCTACAGTGGGCCGGCATTCCTGTGGGCTGAGTTGGTGTGTTGGGCTTTAAGAATGGTGAAGAAGCCATATGTGTTGACGCTTCGTGGAGGAAATCTTCCGGCATTTGCTCAAAAGACCGGTGAACGTGTCCCTCGCTTATTACGGAGTTCCCCTATTGTTACTACACCCTCGGCCTATCTCTTTGAGCAAATGAGACCCTACCACAAGGAGTTAGAGCTGTTGCCAAATCCATTGGACCTGGAAAAGTATTCGTTTAAGGATCGAGCGCATCCTGTCCCCAAGTTAGTCTGGCTCAGGGCATTCCATCATATCTACAATCCCTCGCTCGCTGTTCGGGTAGTCGCTCAGCTGGCACAGGACTTTCCAGAGGTTCGGCTAGTCATGATGGGCCCCGATAAGGGTGATGGGAGTTTTGAACAGATGAAAGGATTGACATCGCAACTTGGCGTCAATGATAGGCTGATGTGCACGGGCACTGTCACTAAAGATGAAATTCCCAAGTTACTCAATCAAGGCGATATTTTTTTGAATACACCCAGAGTGGACAATACGCCAGTGAGTGTGCTCGAAGCCATGGCTTGTGGATTATGCATTGTGAGTACGAATGTAGGAGGCATCCCTTATTTGCTCAAAGACGAGAGCGATGCACTCCTTGTTCCTACTGACGATGCTGCCGCAATGGCCCAAGCGGTTAGGCGATTCTTGACCGAGGATGGTCTCGCCGATCGGCTGTCGAAAAATGCCCGCATAAAAGTTGAACAATTTGATTGGCCGAGCATTCTCCCAAAGTGGGAGAAAATTTTGATGGAAGTTGCAGCACAAGCTCGGAAATGAAAGACACACTACTCAAAGCTTACCATAGACTGCCTGGACCATTGCGTTCGATAGTAGCCAGCATGCGCGGGCTGCACCTCCGATCCTGGCGATACGGCCCGGAAACAGAGCGTCTGGCTGAAGAAGCACTTAGGCGTGAATATTGGAGTCCAGAACAGTGGCGAGTCTGGCAAGAAGAACGATTAGCGTATGTACTCCATCGAGCTGCCACGCAAGTGCCGTACTATCGGGAGCAATGGGCTGCCCGACGGAAGGGCGGGGATAAGGCATCGTGGGAGTACTTGGAAAATTGGCCGATTCTTGAAAAAGACTTGCTCAGGGCGAACTCACGAGGATTTGTGGCCGATGATTGTAACGTGCGGAAGATGTACAACGAGCGGACAAGTGGGAGTACCGGTAAGCCACTGAGCTTGTGGGCAAGCTTGCAGACCATACGTACTTTGTCTGCCTGGAGCGAGGCACGGATTCGCAACTGGAACGGCGTGTCTCGACACAACCGTTGGGCAATGATTGCCGGCCAATTAGTGACTCCGGTGACTCAGAGACGTCCGCCTTTTTGGGTATGGAATCAGGGGTTAAATCAACTCTACATGTCTTCCTATCATCTGGCTCCGGATCTCATGGTGACTTATCTTGATGCGCTTTCTCGCTATCGTATTGCCTATCTTTATGGGTACCCTTCTTCGCTCTACGCATTAGCTCAGAAAGCCTTGGACTTAGGCCGAAAGGATCTGCACATGGCCGTCGCGCTCACAAGCGCTGAACCGGTCTATGAGTATCAACGAGCAGCGATTGCAGAAGCCTTCAACTGTCCTGTTCGTGAAACCTACGGAATGGCCGAGATGGCCGCTATGGCAAGTGAGTGTGCTATGGGCCGGTTGCACTTATGGCCGGAAGTCGGGTGGGTAGAGTTTGTTCAGAATGATCGACCGGTTCCGCCCGGGGTGTCTGGCGACCTGGTGTGTACGGGCTTGTTAAATGCTGATATGCCACTGATCCGGTACCGCATTGGTGATCGAGGCTGTCTGACGGATCATCCTGAAGCGTGCCAATGTGGACGTACCTTACCGGTGATGGGATCGCTGGATGGAAGAATCAGCGATGTGCTCTACACAAAAGACGGGAGGCGCGTCAGCAGGTTTGGTGCAGTATTTAACGGTGACCTAGCGATCCGCGAAGCTCAGATCATTCAGGAAAGGCTTGATTGTGTGCGTGTGAAATTTGTACCAACACCAGGTTTTTCCTCGCGTCATGAAGATGTGATCGTGCAAAGAGTCAAAGAACGGATGGGGGATATCAAAGTAGTCATGGAGCGAACCACGGAGATTCCTCGCGGAGCGAGCGGAAAGTTTCGCGCCGTTGTCTGCAAATTACCGGAGGAATGTAGAGCTAAGGATAAGCCTCAAAAGAGTTGAGCATCATGACTACTTGACGCTCGCACAAAGCTGGTCTTGTCAGAGCTAGATGCTACCTACCACTACTTCAAGCCTTGAAAACTGTCCTGGAGGGGCAAACGCCAAATTGCTGGAACAATTGGCATAGCGATCAAACCACCAAAGTTTAGTTTTACGGTTCCTCTCATCGCACACCACGCAGGGCCTATGAACGGTTTAAACAAGTCGGAATAAGTGGCCTTACATTTGTACTTAGGTCTCTAATAGACGGCTTATTTTGCATAATGATTGCCTATTTCTGTATAAGGTGCGGAACCTCATTTAAGACACCGCCAAACATTTCTATAGCCTCAGCGTGTTGTGAACTATGAGGAGACTCCACATGCTTCGACTCAAGCAAGCCCTCGGGGCCTGTATTTTAGTGAGCGCCTTCGCGTCAACCGTTGCGGCGCACGC